>JAACJV010000016.1 GCA_021378535.1 Ureaplasma sp. Hg1
ACCCATGATTGTAATAATTTTAAAATATTTGTCGATTTTAGTTTTTCTAGGTATTATCTCAATGTTGGTAGCAGGGTATGCTATTGCATCTAACATGGGCAGCTTTAATATTCGATTATTACGTGATTGATCTAAAGATGACACGTCCCATGGCGGTCCATTTATAAAAGACATTTTTAATTCTAATTACACATTTGAGTTAGTTTTTTCTTGCTTAATTTTAGCTTTTGCACTATTTTCATTCCTAAAACAAGTTAGTAATAAAAATGAAAATAAGAAATATGTATTTAAATGAGGTTTACCTTTATTTGCTTTAGTGTTTGTAATGCTTTTCGGTGGTTTATATATATTAGATCCAGAAGCTAGTGTTGTAATGAATTGAGACGGATATTGAAAATGTTTAATCGATCCATCAGCAGATAATTTAAAGTACGCTAACCAATTAAAAGAATGACATGGTTTTAATATTGCAGTTTTAGCGTTATCAGGTGGTTATGTAATTATTATTGTTATTGGAACTGTCTATAATCCGAAACGTGATATTGATCGTTTACAAAAAATAATTGAACAAAACGTTAATGATATTAAATCAGGTAAAATTAAACCACAACAACCCGGCATGCCCGGCATGGGTGGAATGCCTGGAATGGGCGGCGGTAGAATGCCCTTCTAAAAAAAGAATGGATTAAAACCATTCTTTTTTAATATTTAATTTTAAATTTAAAGGAGATGATAATATGAAACAATTAAATTTTAGAACTAAATCAGCTTATCAAAAATTTATTAATTTTATTTATCCGTTTTATCCTGCAAAACTTTTTCGTCATACTCAATTAATAACTTTGTTGGCTTCACTAATTGCAATTAGATTAGTAGTTGCTTTATTTTCACTTTATATTCCAAGTTTTAATTTGAAATTAACTTTTGAATGAATTCCGATTATTATGATGGGTTGAATTTATGGGCCTGTTATTGGTTTGTTTGCTGGGGCCATCTCAGATACCTTAGCTTGATTAATATCAGGTACACCGTGATTTTGGATGTATGCTATCCAACAACCATTAATTGCAATGATGGCAGGGATTGCTAGTGGTGTTGCAACATTACGCTCGAATTCCAAAAAATTTACTTATGATTTATTATTACAGCAACTTATTGTAATTGGTTTTGGAATTTTTGTTCTCGTAGGTAATCTTTTTTGATTCCAACCGTTGACTTTATCTGTTGATGATAGTAGTGCTATTAGTGGGTTTATGCTCATGTACGAGTACCTCGCAAGTTCTATAATGGTTCTTTTTGTTATAATATTTGAAGGTATTACAATTTATTATTACTTGCAAATTGGAAGTGGTAAACCACCAAAACATTTTATTAATTTTATTTATGCCTCCAGTTTATCAGTTATAGTTACTTTTATTTTTAGTTTTATTTTAGGTCCAATTGCAGCCATTAAATATTATGAATTTCTCTTTAATCAAGCATCACCTAATTTTATTAAATATGGAGCAATGTTTTATCTTGTGCCACGAATCATGAAGGAATCAGTCAAAACTCCTATTACAACTATTGTAGTCAATAGTTTAATCATTGCACTCAACCCATATGTTCAAGTTGTTAAAAACAATATTCACAATAAATGAAATGACATTTATGAAATTCATGCAAATGAAATATTAATAATTGAAACAGAGGTTAGCAATGCTTAGAGGATGAATTATTTACCATGGTTTTAATAAAACCGAGAAATTAAAATCACATATAGATTTATTTGTAGCTTCAGCTAAAAAACTAAATGTTGAACTTATTCCATGTTCTACGACATCACTTTTAATGTTGATTAATCAAACAAAAATTGCTAAAAATGATGTTGATTTTATTATTTTTTATGACAAGGATGTTAAGTTGGCCAAATGGTTTGAACTCCAAAATATTATGGTTGTTAATTCGTCATCTGCAATTGCTGCATGTGATGATAAAGTTAATACTTATTTAAAATTAGCTAACCACAATTTACCTTTAATACCAACGATAAGTTGCCCCAAGAGATTTTATTCTATAGATTGAATCGAATATGAACAATATTTAGATGCAGCAATTAAAGAATTGGATTTTCCAATGGTTGTTAAAGAATGCTTTGGATCTTATGGCCATCAGGTTTATTTAGTTAATGATAAAAGTGCGTTAATCAAGCAACTAAACATATTGGGTAATAAGGAAATTTTATTACAAAAATTTATCAAAACAAAAGATAATAGTGATTTCCGTGTTTATATTGTTAACCATCAAATTATTAGTGTAATAAAACGCACAAATCATAATGATTTTAGAGCTAATTTAACTCTAGGAGCTAAAATTGAAAATGCTATTCTAAGCCCAGAACAACAAGCTTTAGTAATTAAAGTAAGCCGATTATTAGAACTTGACTATGGTGGAATTGATTTGATATTTGATGGTAAAACAACGTATCTTTGTGAAGTTAATAGTAATGCTAATTTTTTAAATTTGCGAGATTTTAATCAAAAGAATATTGCATGTGATATTATTAAACATATTAAAGGAGTGTTACATAAATGTATGGATGAGTAATTTATAGAGAAGAAGATATAGAAGAAAACCGCCATTTTATTGAAGAATTAATCACTAGTGCTCAGAGTTTAGGAATTAATTTAAGATTAGTGGTGGCACAAAATATTGATATTGATGTGCCTGTAAAGGAAAGGTTAGATTTTGTAATTAACCGTAGTCGAAGTCAATTTTTAGCCACCCACTTTCAAGAAGCAAATGTAACAATTTACAACCATCCAAATGTAGTGATGGTCGGGACACAAAAAAATTATGGTTATGAATTAATGGATTATTTACATGTACCATATTTGCCATATCAATTAATTGATCATTATGATGATAAGTTATTTATTCATTTCCCTTTTGTTTTAAAACCAAATGAAGGTCACGGCGGCCAGGATGTTGTTATGGTTGAGAATAAAGAAACATATAATAAACTTAAAGCAAACTACCCACTGCCATATATTATTCAGAAACCTAGTGAACATAAGGGTCGTGAAATTAGAGTCTATATGATGAATAATGAAATTTACAAAGTTGTTGAAAAATATAACGAAAAAGATTTTAGAGCAAATTATAAACAAGGTGCAAAGGTACGCTTAAGTGAATGTCCAACATTAATTAATAATTATGTAAAGCAAATCAGTGCAGCTATCAAACCATTTTACTGTGGGATAGATTTCATTGTCGATGATGATAAATATTATTTTAATGAAGTCGAAGATGCAGTCGGTTCACGATCATTATATGATCTTGGAATTAAAGATACCCCAATGCAAATAATGCGAACTATTAAAAAACTTAAAGCTAGTTAAAAATTACTAGCTTTAATTTTTTTTGTATCTTTAAAAAGATATTTGATATAATTATAATCTTAAAGGAATATTATGATAGAAACTGAAAAATTAAAAGCTAAAATTAATGAATATAACATTGATTTAAATAAAGGATATAGTAATGATCACGCTACTTCCTTATTGATAAAAAATGGTAAAAATGAAATAACAGCTAAAAAGCAAGATAGCATAATGATTAAATTTTTTAAACAATTTTTAGATCCGATGGTTATTTTATTAGTTATTGCTGCAATTATTTCTTTGGTATTGGCTATCACCGATACATCAGCTACTGGAATGGAAAAAATTGTCGGCTACGTGGAACCGGTTTTAATTGGTGTAATTGTTATATTGAATGCTTGTTTTGGAACTGCCCAAGAAGCTAAAGCTGAAAAAGCGGTTGATGCGCTCCGAAAAATGAGTAGCCCAAATGCAAATGTTTTGCGAGATGGAACAATTCAAATTATCCCGGCTAACCAAATTGTAGTTGGTGATATTATTATTTTAAACACTGGTGATTTAATTCCAGCAGATGCCGTTCTAATTGAAGCCGCGTCATTAAAGTGTGAAGAATCGATGTTAACTGGAGAATCACTTCCGTCTGAAAAGGATGCAACATTTGAAGCACCAGAAGGGGCACCAATTGGTGATTATAAGAATTTAGTATTTAGTGGTTGCAGCGTTGTATATGGTCGCGCTAGAGCTTTAGTTACGCATACAGGAATGAATACAGAGATGGGTAAGATTGCAAACCTATTAAATAACGCTGAAACACAATTAACTCCGCTACAAATGAAACTAGCAAAACTAGGAAAATTGTTAGGTTTTCTTGCTGTTATTATTTGTCTAATATGTTTCTTTGTATCGGTGTATGTAGTTGGCGAGGGTAACTGAAGTGAGTCATGAAGCGATTCACTAATGACTGCTGTTTCATTAGCAGTAGCAGCTATTCCAGAGGGACTATTGGCAATCATTACAGTTGTGCTAGCTTTAGGAGTGCAACGAATGGTCAAACATAATGCTTTAATTAAAAAACTACCTGCTGTTGAAACATTAGGTAGCGCTTCAATTATTTGTTCAGATAAAACCGGAACATTAACCCAAAACAAAATGACAATCACAAATACTTGAACAAGTGAAGCAACCACTTCAGGGTTAGATATTACTAATATTAAAAACCTTAATCTATTAAAATACGCTACCCTTTGTAGCGACGCAACTTATGAAGCAAATAATGATGTTATCAAACAAACTGGTGATCCAACTGAAATTGCAATCGTTATGGCTGCATACAATCATCAAATGAAACGTGAAGATTTATTAAGTGCAAGTCCAAGATTAGGTGAAATTCCTTTTGATTCAAATCGGAAACTAATGACAACAATTCATCGTTTTAATAATAAAATTTATGCTGTTGTAAAAGGTGCACCCGATATAGTTTTTAATTTAACAAAAAATAAAGATGTTTTAGCTGATGCCAAAGCGATTAATCAAACATGAGGGAATCAAGCGTTGCGAGTTTTAGCTGTCGCTATTAAAGAGTTAAAAGAAATACCGAAAATACTTGATCCAGAAACATTAGAAAAAGATTTAGAATTATACGGATTAATGGCAATGATCGATCCACCAAGACCTGAAGTTAAAACAGCCGTAGCGCTTTGTAAACAAGCGGGAATGCGCCCTATCATGATAACTGGTGACCATATCAATACCGCCACAGCAATTGCCAGTCAATTAGGAATTTTAGAATTAGGTCAGAAAACAATTTCTGGTGCTGAGCTTGCAATCTTAAGTGATGAACAATTAAAGAATAGTGTTGTTGATTACTCAGTTTACGCACGAGTTAGTCCTGAAGATAAAATTAGAATTGTTAAAGCTTGGCAAAGTCAGAATCAAATTGTGGCGATGACTGGTGATGGTGTTAACGATGCACCCGCTTTAAAGGCAGCCAATATAGGTTGTGCCATGGGAATCACTGGAACTGATGTTTCTAAAGGTGCAGCAGATATAATTTTGACAGATGATAATTTTGCTACAATCATTGAAGCCGTTAAAGAAGGCCGTGGTATTCTTGATAACATTAAACGGGTAATCCAATTTTTATTAGGAACAAATATTGGTGAAATTATTGTAATATTTTTTGGAATGATTATTTTTAACTTCACGCCATTTAGTGCTTTACAATTATTATGAATCAATCTAATTACTGATAGTTTACCAGCAATTGCTTTAGGAATGAAAAAACCTGAAGATAGTATTATGAAGTTTGAACCTAATAAAAAAATTAATCAATTATTTACTAAGAAATCTTTAATTGAAATGGTTTGTCAAGGAATGTTATTTGGCATCTTAGCATTGCTATCATTTTATCTTGGGGTAGGTGCTTTCTATCATTTTAATTTAAATGATATTCGTACTAATTTACAAATTAGCCTAACTGAAATAACTGGAGACCCTGGTTACGCTCAAGCTCACGCTGCTGAAATGATGGGTTCAATGATGTGTTTTATTACACTGGCTTTATCGCAATGTATCCAATGTTATAATTTATATTCTTCTAAAAGTTTGTTTAAAACGGCATTTAAGGATTTGCGTTATTTACATTATTCGTTTGTAATTTCATTTATTTTAATTTATTTAATTGTTTATATCCCAGGAGTAAATGAAGTCTTTAACATGAATCCTTATGCATCTTATCAAGGATATGATAATAATAGTCATATTTATTTGCACTTTGTAGCGATAGGTTTAGGTCTCGTGCCGACAGCTCTAACTGAAATATACAAAGTTGTTGATAGAAACTATTTAACTAGATTTTTTCCTAACCAATAATAGTGAGTAAGAATAATATAAATCCTTTTTTAATTAGGTAATTACTTAAATTTGAATTAAAAAATTAGTATTTTTTTAAATTTATAGGTTGTAAGACGACAAAAAATATCTTAATAATTTATAATTATTATAGATGTATTATTTATATAATAAATATTACAAAAGATACGGGGTGTTATTTTGAAATCAAGATATTTAAATATTGGTGCTATATTATTGTTTATACCATTATTTTTTAGTCTTGCAAATAACCCCAACCATTCAACTATTACGCCACCACAAAAAACTAATACACCACCACCACCAACTAATTTAAATTCAGCAATTACACAACCGCAAGTAACTAATTTAAATTCATTAAGTAAACCACAAGATACTTTATCATCTAAAACAACCAACCATACCGGGCTAACACTTCCTATTGGTAGTAGTTTTCAAATGAATCCAATAGTACAATATCGTACAGATGGAGTACCTTATTCATTCAAACACGGTATTCATTCAAGCAATGTTATTTCAATGGTTGATGCTCATAACGATGTGGTTAATATTACTAACACAGAAAATTATTCTCTGAGTGTTATTGATCAAACCGGAACTTCAATCAATTATATTTCTTTGTACGATTCAGTTTTTCAAAGAAGTGGTAAAGATATTATAAATTTTGGTTCTTATGTTCCAAGTAGCGATGGTCAATATATTTATTTAAGTGTTATTTACCATGACCAGCATCCTGATAATTTATCTGGATCACTTCATAGTTCAATGTTCAAATGAAACATTTTATCAAATAACGTAACGAAAATTGTTGATTTCGGAAAAAATAGTCAAAAAAATTGTTTTGATGATGTTATTTTTAATTTCGAAGTTATTCCTAATAAAGGCCATGATCAATTATTGATTTTTAACATGCATGTTAATGACTATTATTGAAAAAATCCAGATATTCCAAATGATCATGTTGGAGTGGTAAGTGATAGTGATTACTCAAGCAATCAATATGTTATTATTGACCCAAATATAACATATAAAAAAGATGAAGTTAATTCGGGCCCTACAAAATCAATAAATAGAATTAGTAATGAATTATTATATGGTGTTAAAAATCCAAAAGACACTCAAACTTTAAACGTAGTTAAAAGTTTTTCTTATGGAATTAATCTTAGCAATGGGTTTATAACCAAACTAGAAGATGGATATAGCATGACATTTGATGCTCATGTTATTGGAATACGTGAAAAGGATAATGACGGAGGAACAATAACTTATTCTAACAAGTGGGGTAATCACAATCAGTATAATCAAGCGCCTACAAAGTATCATTGTGGGGATATGTTACAGCGTGTCTTTTATTTTGATGTAAATAATGGTGAAATTATACCAAACGAAAGTAAAAATACTATTTCAAATAGTAAAAATAGTGCAGGTAATTCATCACAAATTTTACCAGTCCAAATAGGCAATGCTTACACTTGAGATTCTTTTTTAAATGATGTAATGTATATGGCATATGATCCTTTCACATACATGTTTAGCCAACAAAAACATTTTATTTCAGCACCACAGACAACGTATAAAACTGATCCAAATACAACTACAAGAGGTAACTTTTATACAAGTGATATAACTAATGTAGGCGATAATCAAATAATAAAAAATACTCCAAAAATTATTCCTAAACATAGTGACTATATTAGTCAGATAGATTTAGGCGGAGTGGATTCTAAACTTTTATTTGAGCTTTCTTCTGATTCTAAAGGTTTGGCTAATAGCACACAATTATTTGTTTACGACACATCTAAAAGAAACCCAAATTGAGTAACATTATTTGATACTAAAAATTTAACAATTAACAATATATCATATAAGTCTCCTTTTGATGGTGATGTTATTACTGGTTTTGGTTGATTGGATACAAATAAAACTAAAATGTCAATTTATGATTCAATTGGCAATATATATGAGTATGATGTATTAACTAATGGGATTAGTTTATTAAAAGGTGTGTTAGTTGCTACTACACCTTCTCAGGTCGGTGCTCAAATTATCCCTAGTGATTTAAAAACTAATACTAACTCTAATGCTATTATGAAACGTTTATATCTTAGTAAAGGGTTTAGTCAAAATAACATTAAAACTACATATATTGATACACATACACAAAAAGATGATACTAGTGGTTATGCAACATTTAAAACGACGCTATCATCAGATGGCTATTATTATGACTTTACAAACCAAATAGAAGGATTTTTAAATCTATCACCTTATAATGAAATTGCATTTGAAATTGCTTTTGCAGCAGATGATAAAATAAAAAATAAAAATATTTTACCTAGTGAAATAACCGTTGAAGATGTGATATTTGATAAGTATATTTATTCTAGCAACGACCCTAGTTCAGCACCCTTAGCTTTGAATTATGGGACAATTAAATTATCACCCGATGATGCTAATGGGAGGTTGAAAATTTCATTTACTATTGATCAAAAAACTGATTCAAAAAATGCATTTTTTAATACAGCCTTAGATAACATGAAAAATTCTTATTCTATAACATATACAGGCTTTAACCAAATCGGAATTTCTGATTTGATGTGAATTTATATCGGTTCAGGAATCGGTGCAATGGTTTTATTAATAATCGCATTAATTGGCTCAATATATGCTTTTAAATGACATGATAAACGGTATGGCCGTCAAGAATGAAGGGAAAAATTATTCCCAGCTGAAATTGATCCAGTCGAACTCGAATATTTAAAAAAACACAATTTAGAGATTCCACTTTTTGATTCTCGTCCATTCAATCAAAGATTCAAAAGTTTACTATCAAAGCAAGATGTAACAAAAGAGGAAATTTTACTAAATGAAGCTAGAGTGGAAAATAAGAAAAATCATAAGTTAATTCCTAAATTTACTACTAGGGTTAAATCAAATCTAGATACCGACGAAGTAGCAGAAATAGATCCAAGTATTAATGCTGTAGAAGAAGTTAACGATAATATTACAAATTCGAATAATGTCGGATTAACAGATGATTCAAAACATTCTTATCATTCCAATTCGAGTAACCATGGTGAATCCAATCACAATAAACCAGATTTTACTATGCATATTAATAAAGATCATAAAAACGAAGGTGATGCTTTTGATAAATCAAACTTAACTGAAAATCAACCAAAAATTATTAATGAGGCCACTAAACCTTTAATAGATAAACCTAAAAATGTAATTGGTGCCTCAAATCATATAGCGGATAATAAGCAAAATACTTTTGTTTTTAATGATTTACCTAAGAAAATTATTTTAAATAAGTTACCAACACAAAAGTTGCCTTTAACACATACTTCAAATGCTGAACCAGTAATTAATAAGGATGTTAGTCCAAAGAAATCGTTTCACCACTTTAGAAAAGCAACCCCTTTAAAAGATGATAATAATTTTAATCAAACGCATATTCTTAGACAAAAGCAAAATATACAACAACAAGATAAGACTGTTTCAAATTCAAACCCGCAAAGAGTAATGAAAACAACACCTATTATCCAATCAAAAAATATTGTTTCCCATCCGCAAAGAGTAATGAATCATAGTTCTATCCCTCAAAGAGAAAACTTAAACACAATAACTCAGCAACAACGTATAATCGACTCAAGTCGACAACATCCAATACCTAACCGTAGCACGCAACAACTTCCAATTAATGGGCGTAATATTCAACAACCACACAATATTAATATGCAACAACAAAATAACGCTCCGAATCAACAACCACTAGTAAATAATCAAAACTCTCAACGCTCTAGAAGTAATAATTACAACAATCAACAACGATACAACAACGCTCCGAATCAACAACCACTAGTAAATAATCAAAACGCTCAACGCTCTAGAAGTAATAATTACAACAATCAACAACCACAAAATGTTAATTCGCAACAACGATACAACAACGCTCCGAATCAACAACCACTAGTAAATAATCAAAACGCTCAACGCTCTAGAAGTAATAATTACAGCAACCAACAACCACACAATGTTAATTCGCAACAACGATATAACAACGCTCCGAATCAACAACCACTAGTAAATAATCAAAACACTCAAAGCTCTAGAAGTAATAATTACAGTAACCAACAACAATCTACTAATAATACTACTCAATTTAGACGTCCTATGCAACAAGCGACAAACAGAGTTAATGAACGCCGGGAAGGTCGAAATGATTCGGTTAGCAGAGGCAGCAAGAGCAGATCACGTAGATAAATTATAAATTTTATTACTCTTTTATTTTGTTTCTTCTAAGCAAAACAATCTAATATCTCTTATAATATTTAAAGAGGTATCATATGGATAAAGAAAAACATATTCTTTCAAAAGAAGAACAAACTAAAATGCTAGAAACTGAAAAAAAAATCAAGCAACTTGAGCTACTACATGAAGCGAAAGCAGTTATGCAGGAGAAGGAAAAATATTATAGTGAAATATATAATGAAATATTTCTTTTTGATCGCAGTAAAAAAGCTTGTGATATAGCTAAAATGTTTTTGGATGGAAATAAGAAATTGATAACTAAATATAAAACCAATGATGAAGCATATGCCATCATTATAAAATTGGCAATTCGAGATTTTTTTCTATTAATTTTATTAGATCACCGAGATTTATTTAATGGGAATAAAAAATTACAAGCAATTCATAAAAATGTTATGTTTAACAAGAATCATGCAACTAAAACTGATTTAGAGGAAATTAATAACTGATGTGAAAACTTGGTGAAAGGGTAGTTATGAGATATATATTTTGAGATATTATGGATTGATATTATTGTTCGTTGAAAAACAATAATAATTGTTATGCGGATGATGTTAACAAAACTTTATCAACTATTATTGATGATTTTCAATTAGAGCAATTAAATAAAATTATAGAATCACAGTATGATGATTATAATTTTATTTTATGAACTATTAAATTACCTTTTAATGAAACTCATATTAATAAGTTAGAAGAATTTCTTAACGCTCAAAAAGGACGCTATCGGGTTAATGATGCTCAAATAATTTGATTGCTTGGCGATGCTGAATATGATAGTTCAATTCCAGTTAAAACAATTGATAAAAATTATCTAGAGATAATTTTTGAGTTAAAACCTATAATAATAAATTATCACAAATGTGATGGCAATATTATTATAGAAGCTTTACCGCCATTAGGTAAAACTAAAAATAAAAATATTTTATATGCCATTGGAAAACATTTTGCACATCAAAATTTATATATTTTTGATGAAAATAAAATTATTTCTTTGGATAATAAATTTCGTCTTGTTAGTTATACTAAAACATTCAATTATATTAAAAATTAAAAAAACTACAACTTCCGATTAAGGTAATTGTAGTTTTTTTGTTTAGCTTTGTTTTTTTACGTCTTGTTTATTTTTACCAACCGTATTCATAATATTTGAAATATGATCTATATAGATTTGCTTTAATTCTTCTGCTTCAAATTTTAAAACAAATTTGCTAGTAATACTATCTAATTCTTTAGTTTGTTTTGTGACAAATTCTTTGGTATCAGCATTTGGTTTTGTGGAAAATTTAAAGGCTTCAAATAAATGAATTTCAGCTAATGTTTGAATAGCTATTGAAATAATAGCATGTGACATTAAATGTTCGTTATTAATTTTTCCGTAGATATTTTCTAGATATTCCTTCTTTGGCATATCGATTCATTTTTGAACTGTGTAAACTTCGTCAATAACATTTTTTGCCTTATCACGAATATCCTGTGGAACATTTTTAAAAAGTTCCGCGTGACACATTTTTATTTTATCTTTTATTTCCTGGGAACATTCGCTATACTTTTTTGGATCATTAATTATTTCTATAACATTCTCATCAAGGTCCTTACTCAATTGTTCAAATGCAGCAATAATTATTTTATTTCACCATTCTATATAAATTTTAATAAATGATAAATAAATACTTCATGATTTTTTTTGTTCGTCATATTTTTCTTGCGCGCGATCAATCATTATTTAACCTCAACCTTTACAAATTCTTTGGAAGTTATTTTAGTTTTATGGAATGATTGCGGTTCATCGCTAATATGAGGTTGTTTGATTTTCTCAATTTCCATATATTTAAAACCTAACTTTTTGTACAATCCAATAGTTGCAGCATCCGTTTCATATGCATAATAGTACAATTCCTTGACATCAAGGTATTCAAAAGCAAAAGCAATAATTTGTGGTAATACTTTGTGTAAGATGCCTTGTCCTACATATTCTTCAGCTACATATGAAACTAATTGCATAAGATCACCATATTGTTTAATACCAACAACGCCAACCATTTTTTTATCTATTTCAATATATCAAAACGGTTTAGTAAATCGTTTTCCAACTGAATTAGTTATTCCAGTAAGAAATTTGCTAATTTCTTCCTTATTTGCATACCGACTAATTTCCTTGTGTGTTTTTAATAAATAGTTACGGTTTTTATCAATTAATTCATAAAATCTATCTAAGTTATCAATTGTTAATTGTTTTAATACTATTTTATTATCAATTTTGAAATATTTATAAGGTCTAATTAAATCATTCAAGTATTTAATCCCGATCTTATAATCGTAAGTGTTGTCATCATAAAAAGTTAATTCACATGGAATAACATTGTTAGCTTCAAATGATTTGTCAATCTTAGCAATTAATTTATTTTCATCAATATCAAGTTTTTTCATTAATTTTTCATTATTAAATACTCGTTTTGATAATTCTATTTCTAATACATATTTTACATTCATATAATACCTCGCTTAATATTATTATAAACTATATGTGATTTTTATTCCCCTTATATACCTATATAAAATTATTAAACTTAAAATAATTTTATTCGCAATCGATAAATTTAATATTGTTGTTAGGATAAATAATTTCAAATATTATTTTATAGCAACTGATTTAGTGAAAAAAAAGCAAATAATTTAAGATAAAGCGTTTAATTTATCCAACAATAGTATAATTATTATGAATACATAGAATAGGAGAAATTTATGGCAAAAAAACAAAAAATTATTGTAATAGGCATTAATCATGCTGGAACTTCAACAATTAGAACACTTTTAAAACAAAACAAAGATGCTAATGTTGTGGCATACGATCGTAATACCAACATTTCATTTTTAGGTTGTGGGATTGCTTTAACAGTAAATGGCACTGTAAGAAACACAGATGATTTATTTTATTGTAATGCAATGAAATTAAAAGAAATGGGTGCAAAAATAAATATGTACCATGATGTTATTGAAATTGATAGAAAGAAAAAAACTATAAAAGTAAAAGACCTTAAAACTAATAAAATCATGACAGACGCGTATGATAAATTAGTATATGCAGCAGGTTCTTGACCAATTGATTTAAAATTTGCTAACAGTGATTTAAAAGGAGTTGAAATTTGTAAATTATATCAACATGCTTTAAAATTAATTGATGAAGCAAATAATCCGAATATTAAAAATGTAGCAATTATTGGTGCAGGTTATATTGGAATTGAATTAGCAGAAGCTTATCATATGAAGGGTAAGAAAGTTTATTTAATAGATGCTCAAAATCGAATTGTACCAAAATATTTTGACACTGAGTTTACTAATGAATTACAAGATAAAATTAAATCAGAAGGAGTTGAATTAATTTTAAATAGTAAGGTTAAAGGATACCAAGGGAAAGCTGGCAAACTAACTGGCATTGAAACAGATAGTGGCATTCACCCAGTAGATCTTGCGATTGAATGTGTAGGCTTTTTACCTAACACAAAAATTTTAGAAGGTGTTGATAAGTTACCAAACGGTTCTGTTATTGTAAATTCAGGAATGCAATCATCTGACCCAGACGTATATGTAATAGGAGATTCTGCAGCTGTTTATAATGCAGCTAGTCAAAAGCATCAAAACGTTGCATTAGCTACAAACGCTGTTAAAACAGGTCTAGTTGCTGCTAGCCAGATTAATGGTGCAGAAACCGTTAAACTTGAAAGTGTAGTTGGAACAAATGCTATTTGTGTATTTGATCACAAATTAACTAGCACAGGTTTAAGCGAAGAAGAAGCACTTAGACAAGGCCTAAAAGTTAAAAGTGTTTGCATTGAAGATAATGACCGACCAGAATGAATGAATGTCTTTTCAAAGGTTAAAATTAAATTAGTTTATGATGAAAAAACTCTTCGTTTAATAGGGGCACAAATTGGTTCTTATGGTGAAGGTAATCACACTGAAACAATCTTTTATTTAGCATTAGCAATTCAAAAAAGTATGAGTTTAGTTGAAGTGGCATTAACAGATGTATATTTTTTACCACATTTAAACAAACCGTTTAATTTTGTATTAACAGCGATTCTTAAAGCTATTGGTTTAGACTACTAATAAATAATAATACAATATCAAATTAAAATATTAAAATCCATTTTTAATGGATTTTTTATTTATACATTGCTATCTTTTAAGCAATTAAGTAAAATGAATATATGAATAACGCACCCTTAATCAATACGATAAATTCAAATATTTTTAATATTACTAGTAGTCTTTCAATCGACTTTGTCGTTATATTGGTTTTAGGCATTGTCTTAATAACTTGTTTAGGCGCCTATTTGAATTATAAAAAATACAAGTGATATCACCCACGATTTCTTATTTATTTTAGTACAATTTTAGCTGCAATTATTGGTTTAGTTTTTGCTAGTTTTAATGATTTTAAACCGTTATCTGAAACTAGTGATGAATGATTGCGACAAGCCATTTTGTTTGTGGCGGCAATAGGTAATTTTTATATGATGCTATTATTTGTAGCGATTATCATCGTTGCTCCTATTAACATTATTTACAACTTAAAGAAATGAATGTCACATCCACACCCGCTTAAATCATTTTGAAAATTAAGCTATTATTTTATAATTTTTAGTGCAATCACTTTATGTGCGACGCAATTATTATGAATTTTACCTGGTTTTGCTTACGATAGTACAGCGAATTTTGCAACTGTTGGCAATAACCCAATAAATAATAATATGAGCTGATTTTACTTTACAAGTCGATGATTATTTGACAATGTAATTTATACGCAATGATTTGCATGAGGCTTTATCTTATACTTAGTTTTATGTATTATGATAGCTTCTATAGTTGTTTTCTGTACTAGATATAACAATCATTTTAGTGCTAACTATTGAAAAGATAAAAGAATTAAAATTGAAAAACCAACTTTTTTCGTTCACTTTTTAAGTTTTATGGCCTTCATTTTCATTCTTCAAAACATTATGATGAATCCCTTAGGATTGGTTTTTCATTTAATTGATATTATTATTATTCTAGCAGCTACAACTATTTTGATTATGTTTGTTATATCTATTTTAGGTTCAATTAAATCTAGACGTAGTTATTTTTATTACGTTAAACTAATGTGATATGTTTATATTAAAACAATTAAATCAACAGATACAGAAAAATCATTAGCAAAACTAAAAGAGGTCGATGCGTCGCAACAAAGGTTAAAAATGTGTTCACTTGATAAAATCAATAGTAGTAATGTTAATTTTTATGGAATTGCTTCAAATTATATTTTTCCAATTGTTTTTACTGTCTATCTAGGTTTTGTAAACAATTATAATTTTGAAACCACTAGTTTTGAGATTGTTAACCATTGGCAATTTTGAATTACCATGATAATTGGTACTTATTTATCAAGTTTAATATTTAGTAATTCTCATTACAACAATACCATTTTGAATAATGGTTCAGCCCTTGCTGCATTTTCAATCACCGCAGGTGTTCAAACGGGAGTCTTTAACGTCTACACAAAAGTTCTAGCACACATGCGGAGTGTGATTGCATTACAAGTCATTGTCTATGAAACAATGGATCCAAAAAAGATGCCTCAAACGCGATGAGTTACATAAGTAATTCCTTTTGCTCTAATGAGGGCCATACTCACTATTTATATTAATAAGTATGTTATGCTTATTAATATAATCTAATCGGAGGTAATTATAATGAATATTTATGATTTTAAATTTAACACAATTAAAGGTGAAGCGACTTCACTTGAAGCGTACAAGGGAAAAACAATTTTAATTGTTAACACAGCTTCAAAATGTGGCAATACAAAACAATTTGCCGGACTTGAAAGTTTATATAAAAAATATCAGGATAAAGGTTTTGTTATTATTGGTTTCCCATGTAATCAATTTTTTGGACAAGATCCTGGTAGTGGTGAAGAAATATTAAGTTTTTGTCAAACAAAATTCGGTGTTAGTTTTCCAATGATGGAAAAAATAATGGTTCGTACTAAAGAACGCCATCCACTTTATAATTATTTAATTGACCACACAACAGGTAAACCGATAAAATGGAATTTTGCAAAATTTCTTATTTCATCAACTGGTGAAATAATTAAGCGATTTGATCCAAAAGAGTTGCCAGAAGAAATCGAACCAGAAATAAAAGGAGCATTAGAAATTTAATGAACAATCAAATTAACAAATTATTAGATCGTACATCAGTACGTTCTTTCAAAAAACAACCAATTGAACCAGAAAAATTGGAATTATTAAAAAAGGTAATTAACGCTTCCCCGACATCTCTTAATGGTCAACAATTTAGTGCTATTATTATTGAAGATGATATTACAAAAGGTAAAATAGCCGAACGTAATGGGAAACAATTATGAATTAATGAAGTTCCTTTATTAGTTATTTTTGTAGCCGATATTAATAGAGTACGTCAAGCTCAAATTGATATGAACAATATGGATTTACCAGTATTAGATAGTCCTGAAATGTTATTAACTGGCGCTGTTGATTGTGGAATTGCTGCAACTAATTTATTGAATGCTGCAATTTCAATGGATATGGGCGGATGCTATTTAGGATTAATCAGGGGCTCGATTGACATTCTTGCGAAAGAATTAAATTTATCAGGTCAATGTACTCCGATTGTTGGAATGGCAATAGGATATCCAAGCAAATACAACGATATCAAACCTAAGGTTAACAAAGTTTATCATAACCAATATGACATCGCGACTGTTCAAGGTGATTTAAAAAATTATAATAGTATTATGGAAGAATATTATACAAAACGTGGCGAAACAACTAAACGTGGACCAAAAAATTGATCTATTAACACAACGTTAAGCTATCGTAATTATTACGCTCCAGAATTTATTGTAAATTTAGCACGACAATTTAAAATTAAATATTTTAAATAGATAATTTTTAATACTAACAAAACCACAAGACAAAATTCTGTCCTGTGGTTTTGTTTCATAAGTTTAATTTGCAAATAGAACTTGATTAAAATAACTTAAGGACTAATCATCTTAAGCTTAATGAATTACTATAAAAGTGTTTTGTACATTTACTATAATTAAAGATAAATTTATAAAGAGTCTTCAATATCCTAAATATTTTATATTTCTTATCTTAATAATTATACAATATATTGTAATAGATATATTTCTACTAAAGAAATACAAGAGGAAAAAAATGAATAAAAAAATTAAAGCTATTTTCTGTGATTTAGATGGAACATTACTAACTCACGAGTCAAAAATTGCAACTAGCACGTTTGATCAATTAAATAAATTGAATGAAGAACATATTCCTTTTATTATCGCAACAGGACGTTCAATTGATTTAGCTAAACCATATTATGAGCAAATTAAGCATATCGATATTCCGTTTATGGTTTGTTCAAATGGAGCTATTATTTATGACACCGTAAATAAGACAATTGATTCAGTTGCTGAGATAGATAATAAATTGGCGAATAAAGTTATTATGAAATTTAGAGAAATAATGGTAAGTAATGATAAATTGCGTATTTCTGTTAGAACTTTAAAAGATCCTATTATTCTAGTTAGAAAACCAAATGAAACTACAGAAGAATGTCGCGCTTATTGAAAGAGAACCAGCATTGAATCAATTGATGAAAAAACACCAATTATAGATATTTTAGCTGAAGGTGTAAATCTTATAGATTTTTCATGTTTGTACTTTGATGATGCAGTCAAAACCCACGCTTGACTTGAAACATTTCGCACATTGTGACCAGATCTAGAAATTGTTCATTCAGGTTATCAAAGTTTTAATATCACTCATAAAGCAGCGACAAAGGGTAGTGCGGTTAAAAAAATAATGAATAAATTAGCTTTATTACCGCATGAAGTATTAATACTTGGCGATTCTGGGAATGATATTAGTATGTTTAAGGTGTCAGAAAACAGTATTACACGGGAAGATGCACACGATTATGTCAAGGACCATTGTAAATATATTATTAATGCACCAGCATCTATTTTTGTTGGTGAAGCAATTAATGATTTAATTTTCAAAAGTCATAAAGATACTACAAATTAATATTTATTTTTGATAATTTATATGTGTTATAATATTACTATATAACAAAAAATAGTAGGGGTACGCATGAAAACATTTTTAAAAATAACTTTTTCGGTATTGTTTCTAGCAATAACGGCGATATGACTTGTTTTTGCATTGGATTTATTTAAAGTAATAGATGTTCACCTTTCTTTCTTGGATGGCATTTATAATCATTCAATAGAAGAAGGTTCAATGTGAAATAAAATTGGAATTTACCTAGTTGTTGGATTTGGAGCATTATTTATGATTTATTGTGTAATCATGTTCCCGATTAATAAAATCCCAATAATCGGATCTATCATTAATTGAGTAACAAGTTTTGTAGCTGTTTTAAGTGTTTTAGGAGTTGTTGCAGGAATTTGTTTAGTCTTTCTGATGTAATAAATTTACAATAAGTTTGCGTGTTTTACGCAAACTTTTTTTATTATCATTAGATTTTACTTGTTAATTTCAAAATCTCGGTTATTATTAATTTGATATTATCTATTAGAGATCGGAACAATAATATGGAATTAATTATTAGCCCTACAAGCTATCAAAATGCCATTGATTTGATTAATCTACATGCTGATGCAATTATCATTGGGACAACTAAGTTTACCAATCGAATGCCATTTGACTGTAGTTTAAAACAAATTATACAGCTAATCAATTTAAAACAAAAAACTAAAATATATGTCGCAGTTAATGCAATTATGTTTGAGGATGAGATGGATGCTCTAAAAATATTTTTAAAAGAATTACATCAATGTAATGTTGATGCACTTATTTTTCATGATTATTGTGTACCACAATTATGCCTTGAAAATGATTGAAAATTTAAGCTCCATTTTAATCCTGAGACAACAGTTACATCATATGGCCAAATGGATTTTTTTGCAGTTAATAATTTCAAGCAAGTTAGTCTAGCTAGGGAATTATTTTTACCTGAAATCAAAACTATTGGTGTTCATAAAAATAAAAGCGTCAAGCTTGAAATCCAAGCCCAAGGATTTTCATTTATTATGCATTCACGTTGAAAAATGCTAAGTAATTTTCAAACCTATTTAAATAACCCAGACATTGTGTTGGATGATAAGAAAGTTATTTTTATCAAGGAAGCTCTAAGAAAATGGCCGAACCTTATTTTTGAAGATCAAAAAGGAACGCACATGTATAGTGGATATGAATTATGTGTAATTGATATCCTGGAAAAGGTTCAAGCATGTCAAATTGATGTACTTAGGATAGATCCAATTTTGCATGATGATGCTTATAGTTTAGCTATTTATAAATTATATCAAAAGGCACTTTTGGCATTGGAAAATGATAAATATAATGACTCACTTAAAAAAGAGCTATGGAAACAAGCGCAAAAATTATGTGACCCTAATGCGATTAGTCATGGATTCTTAGGAACTATTAAAGACGTACACCATTTAGAGAAAGCAGAGGAAGTATAATGAAAACCGAATTATTAAGTCCAGCAGGTGATATTGAAAGGGCAAGGTTTGCTATTAAATATGGAGCAGATGCTGTTTATGTCGGTGCAACTGCTTATTCCTTAAGAGCTCGAGCTTCAAATTTTGATTTTGATGATTTAAAAAAGTTAGTTGAATACGCTCACCAACATAATGTTAAAGTGTATTTAGTGACAAATGTAATTTGTCACAATGCGCTTTTAGATGGTTTTATTGATTTCATGAAACAAGTTAATGAAATAGCGATTGATGCATTTATATGTGCTGACCCGTACATTATTGCATTTTTGCAAAAGAACTATCCACAAAAGGAAATTCACATTAGTACACAACAATCAATATCTAATTCCAAAGCAGCTTTATTCTGAAAACGTAATGGTGCAACTCGTGTTGTTTTATCACGCGAGACAACATATGAAGAATTAAAATTACTTGCAACTAACCTTAAGAATCGTATTGCAATTGAAGTTTTCATTCACGGAGCAGTCTGTATAGCTTATAGTGGCCGCTGCATGATGAGTAATAATTTTAGTCTACGAGATGCTAATGTTGGGGGTTGTGCACAATCATGTCGTTGGGAATATAGTATCATTAATCAAAATTTGAAAAATAAAATTAATGATAATTTTACTATGAGTGCCCAAGATATGAGTATGTTAATTCACCTTGATAAATTACTAGATTTAAATATTGCTAGTTTTAAAGTTGAAGGAAGAATGAAATCAATTCACTATGTCGCGACCGTAATTAATGCTTATCGAAAAGCAATGGATCAATATTACCGTCATGAAAAAATTAATTTTAATTTCTTGTTAGAAGAATTAAACCAAGCTGCGAACCGAAAAACAAATGATGCTTGGTTTAGTAAAAGTCCTGACCAAACTAAAATGATATATCATGACCGTCAAAAAATAGTGAATAAAAATTTTGCTTTTATTATTAAAGCGAAAAAAGGTAATATGTATCAAATTTTAACAAAAAATTATTTTACAATTAATGATCAAATAAATATCATTTCTCCGAAGCATGATAAATTAATATTATCATTTAAAAAAATCTTGAATGATAGTGGTGAAAGTTTAAATATTGTCCGTAACCCGATGATTACATTGTGAGTTGAATTTAATGAATCTGTCGATTTATTAGTTGATGATATTGCTAGAATTGCTAATACTAGTTCCACCAACAATCAATAAAGTAAGGAATAACGACATTCGGTGAGCCATTTTTTATTGACGTTTGATTATCGTAAGTCATTGTAGTAATGTTTACATCAGAAATAAATCAATACGGAACCGCAGTTATTTTTATCGCTATAAGCTGTAATATTAGATTCTGCTGTAAATCAAAAAATTGTTGTTTTACTACCTGAATAGCACTATGGTGTTCAATCATTGAACCAGAAATTAGTTGTCGATTATAATGGATGTCAATTAAATTTACACTATTGATGTTGGTTCAGAAGCATCCTTGCCACTACAACTAGTTGTAGCTATAATTGGAAGAGCAACGATTGCTAATGATGCTATTACTGTTATTTTGTTAAATTTATGACCCATAATAAAACCACGATTACCTTTTTATAATTGTTTCTTAAAACAAATAATTTATTATAATTATTTTATAGTTACAGCATTGATAATTAAATGATGCTATAGCTCTGATAATATTTATTATTATTATGAGTGCTATACTAATTACATTGGAGCGCTTTATGAAATCAATTCTATTTATTCTAAATCAATATTATTGAAAATCAATTTCTGCACCTTTTTTTACATTTATTGTCCCGCCAATATTTATTCTTATCTTAGGTAATATTTTAGATCCTAAACTTGTTTTACCAGGTCTAATTTCAATGTGTCCTTTAATCCTCGGGGTAATTAGTTTACCACAAGTTATTTTTGAATTTAAACAATCTGTCTTACTTAAAAGAATTGGTGTGGCAGCAATTAAACCGATTCACTTTATTATTATGGTTAATGCTTATTATTGTGTCTTGATGTTTATTTCAGTTTTATTTGCTTTAGCATTTTCAATGGCTATTTTTAGTTCTTCCTTTACGAAAATTTTTGGTTATGTTGATTATGGACAATTTCTATTTGCACAATTATTAAATATTATTTTAAGTATTGAGTTTGGAATGATGATTGCTTCTTTCTTTAAAACCTTAATGTCAATTCAAGTTGTTGGCTTTTTCATTGTTATTATTACTTTGTTTTTATCAGGGATGGTTATTGCTCCAATCATTTTAGCGAATAAACCGGGAATGTTAACAACATCATATATTATGCCGCATAAGTATGCGACTGATTTAGCAATCCAAGCTTGAGGCGCAAATGTGAAATGGATTGATGATTTCAACATGAATTTAAATGTTGATCACATTTATAATATTGATAGTAGTATTAATATTGGTAGTCCCAATGGTAACTTTATCCCAATAACTTTAAATGGAATCGCTGATCCACTTAAGGGTGCTGCTCCACACACTTGATTCTATGATAAGAATACTCAAATTTTATTTGCTATTAATGGTGATTTTAAGCAAATCATTGCTTCAAACACTTTTACTAGTACTAACATCATTGATCGTTTAGCCGGACCTAATATTTATAATAGTAGCATTTGAAACATGAGTGAAATGGCAGTTTATCGTCCAATGTATGAAAGCCATAATTTCTTTGTTCAATTAACATCCAGTGATAAGAAATTAGATTGAGGGATTAGTTTTCTTTATATGCTAAGTTTTTTAGGAATTTCACTTTACACATTTGAATGGAGCGCTTAAGTTATGGATAAATATTTTTCAACCTTAAAAAATCAACAACCAATTCTTGAAGTAAAAAACATAAGTCAAATTTTCGGTAAAAACAAAAAGCAAAAAGTTGCATTAAATGATTTGTCACTTGTGATAAACAAAGGGGAACACATCAGTATCATGGGTCCTAACGGAGCTGGTAAATCAACCTTTATTGATATTTTAGCAGGTTTAAAAAAACCGGTTAAAGGATCAATCAAATATTATTTTGATGATATGAAAAACTATAAAAACAAAATTGGGATTCAGTTTCAAAGTTCATCATACCCATCAGGAATAAGCGCTCGTGATGTGATTCGCTTTGCTTTAATGCTTTATGACGTTGAAATATCTCACAATGAATTAGATCAACTTATTAAAACTTTTGGAATTGACACGTACCTTAAAAAACGCTGTTCAACGCTATCGGGTGGTCAAGTGCAACGCTTAAACCTATTGGTGTCTTTAATCCACAAACCCGAAATTTTATTATTAGATGAATTGTCAACAGGTCTGGATATTGAAATCAGAACCAATATTAATAAGTTCATTAAAGAATATGCTGAAAAAAATAATACAACCCTTATTTTGGTGAGTCATAATATTCCTGAAATTGAAGTTTTAACTAGCCGTACAATCTTTTTAATCCAAGGGCAAAAGGTTGCAGATCTTTACAACGATGAAATTATCAAGGAATTTGGCAGCATTCAAAATCTATGAGAAGGACTTATTGCTAAATATCATCATCCAACATAGCAGTAACTATTACTATTCAAAAATGTTTTAAATTCCATATGGTTGTTATTAATTGCAACAGATACATAAGCATCATTGATTCTAATAATAATAGTAAATTAACCTTTGTAGATATACCTACAAAGCTGTTAAGAATCAATTGAGTATCTTTTTGATAACACAAGTAATTATAAAAAAAATTGAGATTAATATATACTCTAAAAAATATTATCAACTCCATTAGGTAATCAAGTTGGATTTTAGATTTATTAATCGCTCTATTATGAAATTTAAGTTTTATATTAGATGAATTATTAAGTGTTTAGATGTTGAAATTTAGATCAACTTTAATATGTTTATTTAGATAATATACAAACAAAAAAATGCGATTCAATATTAGATTGAATGTAAAATTTATGAGATTAATTGATAGTTAAATATCATCATTAAGTTTAATTGTTAATTAAATAATATTGATAATTCTTATACAAAAACAATAAATTTTTTGTTTACTTTAAGTATAATCAAATCAATAATCAAAACATATAATGCTTTTATTTTATCATCAAGGTAAGCTTTTTAATTTAATATAATTAGATTTAAATATCTAGTGAAGTTTGATTTAGAGGGGAAGCTATATGGAATCAAATTTGGCTGGAGTAGAACTAGTTATAATCGTTATTATAATGGCAATTATGATGGTTATCAGTAAACCTGTTTATCTTTATTACTTGAAGGATAAACAATGATTTATAAGACACGTGCCAAGTAAAAAAATAAGAAGAAACATTTGGGTGACATTAGCTGCTGTTTGTGTTGTATGATTTTTAGTTTTTAGATATTCAATGGCTATGAGTACCTTATTGACTAAACCAGAAGAATTCAATCCTGTTTCTGCAAACGGTAGTAGTCTTTATAGTTTAAGTTTGCTTTTGGATTTATGTTCTTTTTCCGGTTTGTTTTTACCACTATTAATTATTTTTGATAAACATAAAAAATATTCGCCCTCTTTTGCGGTCATGGCTTTTCTTGGTGGGACATTAACATTGTTAGGCACAGAAATGGATAATCAATATGCAACCCTAACATGACAATTTTTCTTCTTTAGTTTAAATGATTCTATTGGTAGTTGATCATTTGCTGGAGATGCACCGATTTCATTTTTAATGCATTCGTGATTAATTTTATTTTCAATTGCAATTTTTATATCCTCACCACCGATGGATTGACACCGATTGTGGATTCTACTTTTAGGAATCCTAACATACATGCTTTATGTTATTGTGATAACATCAGCAGTAGGTATTGAAAACCACTCCACAGGATTAACTAGGGGTGATTATTATGATTATCTAAATAATGGTAGTATTCCTACATACGATTTCATTAAACCGATTCTCGGTCAATTACCATGACAACTCTTGTGTTTTATCCTTTATATTTTCTTTACTTGTTTTATTATTATAATTGTCATGACTAAAAACGTTTCCCATTTCTTACATGCTAAATTTTATTTACACGATCAGGATGTTAAACTAATGGTAATACCATTTGATATTAAAAAAGATAA
>JAACJV010000017.1 GCA_021378535.1 Ureaplasma sp. Hg1
TCACATTGATAAAATAGTTAAAGTGTCTCAGGATCCAATTGGACGAACGCCGCGTAGTAACCCGGCGACTTATGTTGGAGTGTTTGATGATATTAGAACTGTTTTTGCAACACTTCCTGAAGCAAAGGAACGTGGATATTTAAAGGGACGTTTTTCCTTTAATATTAGAGGTGGAAGATGCGACCGCTGTCAGGGCGATGGAACAATTAGAATTGGAATGCATTTTCTACCCGATGTTTATATTAAATGTGAGGAATGTCAAGGACATAAATACAATGAAGAAACATTAACTATTAAATTCAAAGGGAAATCAATTTATGATGTCCTTGAAATGCCAATCGACGAGGCTGTTAATTTCTTTAAGAATATTCCATCAATTCATCACAAACTACAATTAATGGTTGATGTTGGTTTAGGATATTTAAAGTTAGGATCATCTTCGACTACTCTTTCAGGAGGAGAAGCGCAAAGAATTAAATTAGCTAAATTCCTACAACGTAAAGCAACAGGTAAGACATTATTTGTTTTGGATGAACCTACAACCGGATTGCATAGCGATGATATTAGCCGCCTTATTGACGTGCTAAATAGAATCGTTAATAAGGGCGACACCGTCTTAGTAATAGAACATAATCTAGATTTGATTAAAGTTGCTGATTATATTATCGACTTAGGCCCAGATGGAGGGAATAATGGTGGTATGGTTGTGGCAACCGGAACGCCGGAGCAACTTATAACGCATGCTCACGTTTCCTATACTGCAAAATATTTAAAGAAAGTATTACATAAATAACAAGGAGAAAAAAATGAAAATATTTGACTATGAGGATATTCAATTAATCCCATCACGATGTATCGTGAATTCAAGAAAAGAATGCGACACTTCTGTAAAATTAGGGGGCTACACATTCAAACTTCCAGTAGTACCCGCTAATATGAAAACTGTAATTGATGAGAGATTAGCTATTTGATTAGCTGAGAACGGTTACTTTTATGTAATGCATCGTTTTGATACCGACAATATAAAGTTTACGAAATTAATGCATAGTAAGAAACTTTTTGCTTCAATAGCAATAGGCATCAAGCAACTAGATTACAATTTAATCGTAGAAATGAGTAAGCAAAAAATAAGTCCAGAATTTATAACAATCGATATTGCTCACGGTCATTCTTTGCGAGTTAAAACAATGATTGAGCAAATTAAAAAGTATTTACCTAAAAGTTTTATTATAGCGGGAAACATTGCTACACCAGAAGCAGTTAAGGATTTAGAAAATTGGGGAGCTGACGCAACAAAAATAGGAATTGGACCAGGTAAGGTGTGCATCACTAAATTGAAAACTGGTTATGGAACAGGTGGATGACAATTATCTGCGCTTAAATGGTGCTCAAAAGCTTCTAGAAAACCTATAATAGCAGATGGTGGGCTTCGTTATAATGGTGATATTGCGAAATCAATACGTTTCGGGGCAACTATGGCAATGATCGGCAGTATGTTAGCAGGGCACGAAGAGTCGCCAGGCGAAACAATTAAAAAAGATAATAAATTATATAAAGAGTATTATGGAAGCGCTTCAGAATTTAATAAGTCATCTAATGAAAATATAGAAGGTAAAAAAATACTAATTCCACATAAGGGTAGAATTGAAAATACACTTAAGGAAATGCAGCAAGATCTTCAATCATCAATTTCGTATGCCGGTGGTAATACGATTGACGCAATAAAAACATCAAACTATGTAATTGTCAAAAATTCAATTCTTAACAATGAGTATCAATAGTTACTATCGAATATAATTATATTATTTGTTTTATAGTAAATTATTTTAATTGTCTTAGTTGTTATATATGTGATAATTAAACATTACCGATTACATTAATAAAATATTCCTTAAGCGCTTAAAACGCTAAGGAATATTTTATTATTATTATTTAATCATCATCAAATATTGATTCATCTATACCTTCCATTATTTCAGCCATTTCTTCATCCACATTTTTTTCAATTGGAGATTTAATTATTATAGATGAATGCTTTTCATTAAGAAGAGCTTCATGTTCAAGATCTATAATTTGTTGTTGGGTCAAAGTTCAATCATGACCTCTAGCATAATGTAATTCCAAATCATTAATTGCATGATTTGATTCATTAATTCTTTTAATATCTTTTTTACTATATTTTATAGGTTTAGATGAACGGTTAGTAAGGGATTTAATTGCATCATCATTTAATGATTTTATTTTTGAACTACCTATTTTATCATCATCATCATTTAAATCATTAATAAAGGTTCCGTCTGATGTAACTTCTTTTCTAATCACATTTCCCTCAAATGGTTCTAAGCTAACAGTACGTTCGATTGACGAAATAATATGTGTATTTTCATAAGTTGTTATTTTATTAACGCGCATGCTATGGCGTTCTCCAAGAAATTTACTTGATAAAAAATTATCAATCATTTCGATTATTTCTTCAATATCAAACATTCTCGCGCCAAATGCTATAACATTAGCGTTGTTATGCTCCTTTGCTAATTTTGCTGTTTTGTTGTTATATAATAACGCAGCGCGGATACCGTGCACTTTATTAGCTGCAATACTAATCCCGATTCCTGTGCCACAAATTATAATCCCTAAGGAATTTTCATCGTTAGCAACTCGTTCAGCTACTTTTATCCCATAATCAGGATAGTCAACACTATCAAAAGTATTGGTGCCTAAATTTATCATTTGATAACCTTTATTAGTTAAATAGTTAATAATTTCTTGTTTGTATTCAGGGGAAGAATGATCTCCGCCTATATATATTTTTTTAGTCATTTTTTTTACCTAATCGATTTAATATTAAAAATTCATTAATATTATCAATATTATCTCCTTTACGTAATATATTTCAATTGTCTATATCTATAATTGTAGAGGCATTTTTAGTTTTTTGTTTCCCTTTTATAAATATTAGGTCTCAAATATGCTCTAAAAATATTTTTTCTGCATCATTAGTATCTAAAATAGGTTGTTCTCCAGAAATATTTGCGCTACTTGAATACAAGGGCCCCGTTCTTGATATGATTTCAAGTAGCGGAATAGAGTCGGGCATGCGGAATGATTTTCCATTAATTATTATTGTAGTAGTACCGGGTCAAAATTTATATAAAAACTTTTCTTGAATTGGGTTTAAATTGGGTAAAGTTTGATGGTTGCAAACGAATGTAATGAGTTTTTTATTACGAGCTCTTTTTTTAATATGATAAATTAATTTTTCATCAATCCCAATGATTCCCATAACAGTATCGGTTGGAATGATAGCGCATTTATTATTCTTAAGTTCGAAGACAATTGCTTCTTTTTCTTCTAAATCATAAATTCGCATGTATAACTCCTAAAATAGATTATCAATAATACATATTCTATCATTATTATCGTAATCTTTTATATAACGTACACGACCATTTTCAATATACTTAGTTATTAGCTTTGCAATAGAGACCTTTTGGTTATAACCTATTTCTAAAGCAATCATAAATTTAGGATTGCATATTAATTTATATGAAGATAATAATTTTTCATAAAAAAATAATCCGTGATTAGGAGCAAATAATGCTGCATGAGGTTCATAATCATAAACAGATTTGGGTAGTACAGTATCCTTATCAATATAAGGCGGATTGCATACTATAACATCAAATTTTAATTTCTTTTCAATTAAAGTAGAAATAAAATCGCCATGCTTAATATCAACACTTGCATTTAATTTTATCGCATTTTCTTTACTTGTTTGAATGGCTTCTAAATTAATATCAGTTAAAGTTACATCACTAGTAGGAACTTTTTTCTTAATTGTAATTCCAATTGCTCCGCTACCACAACATAAATCAAGCACACTCTTCTTGGGTAAATCCTCAATTGTATTAATAACGCTCTCAACTAATAGTTCAGTTTCCTTACGTGGCGGAAAGACATTGTCATTAATAGTGAATTCATACCCATAGAAGTTACACTTGTGAATAATGTAAGCCAACGGTTTATTATTATTTAAATAATCGTTTAAGGCAACTAGATACTCTTTTTCATTTAATGTATTTAAATTAGCGCAACTTATGAAATCTAATTTATTTTTTATTAAAGGATTAAAATTATATAGTAATTTGTATGCTACCTCAATATCATCTTTATGTTTTTTAAGTTGTTCGATAGTGTTATTTATTAAAGTTTTATTTGTCATTATAATACAAGCCCACTCATTAATGAAGTTTGTTCATCGGCAATTAAACTATCAATAATTTCGTCTAATTTACCTAACATAACTTGGTCAAGTTTGTTCACACTAAGTCCGATACGATGATCAGTTACTCTGTTTTGGGGATAATTATAAGTTCTAATTTTTTCTGAACGATCGCCACGACCGACTTGACCTTTTCTTAAACTAGATAATTCATCATGTTGTTCAGCACTCGCTTTTTCTCAAAGTTTAGCACGTAACATTCGCATGGCAGTTTCTCTGTTTTGAATTTGACTTTTACCATCTTGACATGCAGCAACTACGCCTGTTGGAAGATGGGTAAGTCGAACAGCTGATTCAGTTCTATTTACATGTTGTCCGCCTGCACCGCTAGCTCGATATGTATCAATTCTCAAGTCACTAGGATTTATTTTCACATCAATTTCGTCCTGTTCAGGTAAAACTGCAACAGTAATGGTTGAAGTGTGGACACGACCTTTTGATTCTGTCAACGGGACTCGTTGGACCCTATGAACACCAGATTCAAATTTCATTTTACTATAAACTTCATCGCCACTAATACTAAAACTAATAAAATCATAACCATGCGCTTGTGAGCGAACTTCCAAAATACTAATTTTTCAGTTTTGATTTTCTGCATATTGCTTGTAAGAATCAAATAAATTTCCAACAAAAATACTTGATTCATCTCCACCAGCCGCTGGACGCATTTCAATAATAACATTTTTATTATCATTGGGATCCACTGGAAGAAGTAATATTTTTAGTTCGTCTTCTAATGTAGGGATATTGTGTTTAGATTCATCTAGTTCAGTTTGAGCTAAACCAATTAATTCTTTATCATTTTCATTTTTAATGATATCTTCAGCATCTATTCCTGCATCAATATATTGTTTATATATTTTATATTTCTCAACCACTTTAGATGCGTGTTTTAATTGACGATTTAAAGATTTCATTTCCTCTATATTATTGCCAATCGTTTCTAGTTTTTCACTTATGGTAAGTGAATTTTTATAAACACGTTCTAAAGCATCATATAATTTTTTATTGTATTCCATAATTTTTGTTCCTAACTTTAAAATAAAAGACGTTAGTTTTCACTAACGTCAAGATGTATTAATAATTAATATAATAATGTAATAATTTATTTAAAAATACTCTTGAAAACAAGAGTATACTTTATAAGTTTTCTAAGCCTTTCTTAGCGTTAGATTTACGAACTACAGCTTTCTTTTCTACTTTTGTAGTCATTGTAGTTTTACCTGCATCGAACTTAGAAGATAGTTTTTCGCTACGACCTTTAAGTTTTCCACCTGTTGTTTTACCAATGTAAAAGGGGTGACATTTAGCACAAATATCTAGTGCAATTTTATCACTTTTCATTGTGGTCATTATTGTGTATTTAGCACCACAAGAAGCGCAAACAAATTTGCTATCGTGGGTTTCTGGATGGATATTTTTCATACTTTCATCTCCTATAAATTATTGCATTAAGCATAATTATTATATACATTTAAATGTAAATGTCAATTTTTTACGTAAAACAAGGGTTAATTTTTTTATAATTTAGAACTAATAATTTTAAATGAGTTTAGAAAAAATGTTACTATTATTGATTTTTGTATCCACTACAATATGCTTTTTGTAGATATAATTGGATGTAGATTGAATTATTTATATAGATATTAATGATTAAAACTAAGTAGAAGCAATTAACCATGTAACCATTAATGAGAAGAAAAGAAATCTGTTTTACAAGATGGATTCTTCTTATTGTAATTAATCATCAATATCTTTGAAATGGGATACGTTACTTTTTTAGGTTAACATAAGGATCAGGATATAGTTCGCCGACTACATACTTGCCATCCAATTCAATGATGCCGAGAGTATCTTTTGATAATGATATCATTAATTCTTTAGCACTACAAAGCATTCCACATGATTTATGATTCATTATTTTACCCGGCTTAATTACTAGGCCGTTAGGCATAGCAACACCAACTGGGGCAACAACAACTGTTATATCGTTCCGAACATTTTGAGCACCACACACAATTTGTAATATTTCGCTCTTTACGTCCACCTGACATAAATGTAAATGAGTGTTTGGAATAATTTCACAAGATTTTACTTTACCAATAGTAAAATACGGTCAATTATTTTTCATTGGTATTTTGATTTTTGCAATCGTTTCGATATAATTTATCACATCGGCTGAAGGGTATAATAATCCTTGAGCTAATTTAATATTTTTACTAACGTTAGTAATATTAACTCCGCTAATTTCTTTATCATTAAAAAAAAGAACACAATCTTTAATTGTTTTTCTAGATGTTATCGGTTTATCATTAAATCTTGCAACCAATGTGTCTTTTAATGTAGATTTGTTATAAAATATATGCATTTAACTCACACTCCTATGAATAATGATACTATTATAATATAATTAGTAGATTTATTTTAAATAGATGAATAAGTTTCATAAGGAGCGTATATGAAGAAAGTTGCCATTGTCACAGATACTTCTGGTTATTCCGAACCATTAGATATACCAGGATTGTTTATTAATCCGATTGGAATTATTGCAGAAACGTTAAACGAGACTCATATTTATAACGACACAATTGATATCCAAAGAGAAGGAATTTTAAATTATTTAAAAGAAGGCGCAAATATTACCACTAGTCAGCCTAGGATTGGCGAAATTATAGAAAGAACAGAACAAATTTTAGCAGGATATGACGCAGCTGTTTTTATCGTTATTTCGAAGAAATTATCAGGATCTTACTATTCTTTAAAATTAGTACAGGATGAGTACGGCCCTGAACGTATTCATATTATTGATACTATGCAAGTTGGTCCGTCAATAATTTGAATAATTGAAGATGTTAGAAAAATGTTGGAAGAAGGTAAAAGTTTTAAACATATCGATCAGTATATTGAACATTTTAATAAAAGATGTTTTTCAACTATCATTGTGAGAAATGCTAAACAATTAGTTAAAGGTGGCCGTTTGAGCGGTTTCAAGGGAATGATTGTAAACGCGCTAAAAATTAAAATAATAATTAAAGTAGAAAAAGGTAAATTAGAATATTTTTCTAAAGATAATAATTTGGATGGAGCTGTTTTAAAATCTTTGGAATTAATTAATGAAATGAACCATTTCAAAAAAAAGAAAATTAAACGTATTGCCATTTCTTCTGATTTAAAGAATAAAGAAGAATATGAGTTATGTTTAAAAACTATTAAAGAATATTGTGGTGAAGATGTTGAAATTACTAATATTCCATTACCAGGTTGCGTCATAAGTCATGTAGGTGATGATACATTCGCAATTACGATTGAAACTATGAAATAATAAAAGTAAATTTTGATGCAATGCTTAGTTTATAAGGACGAGCAATGAATAAAACTCTAAATCTAATCAAAAATAACGTTTTGCTTTTTGACATCTATTATAATTTAAATATAAGATATATTTATTATTAAATTATTCTTGATCGATTTTAGAGATTTGAGGTGGTATTATGGCTTTTTGAAATAAGAAGAAAAAAGTTGAAAAAAAAGTTGAAGCTAAAGTTGCTACTAGTAGCGTTGAACAACCAGTTTCTCCTGAATAATAAATTTATAAAACAACAAAAGACTCGTGTACCCCACGAGTCTTTTGTTGTAGTCAATTAATTTGAACAGTTAAGTTAAGGAGTTATATTTAACATTTATGTTTATTTTGATTGATTAGTATGTTTCAAATTATAAGAGCGCCTATTATACTGTGTATTATAAAGGCGCAGAAGTTTATTAAATAGTTTAGTATCAATTGACTACATTATGTTGTTAATCTAATGACTAACATTATTATTATAATACTCTCATAATAATGTACAAGGATTTCACTTAGTTATATTAGTAATTTCATTTTTTCATTGCTATGGGATAAGTAATTTTATTTATCAGTTTTTCCGCTTTGGATTCCGCTAACGGTTTCAGTAAATATTTCAGTAAAATCATCACGAACAATAATTTTCTTAGGAATAGGTTTTTTAGCCTTTAAATCATTCTCTGACTCAATTATTTCTTCAACTATTTCTTCCGCCACTTCTTCTGCCACTTCTGCTACTACTTCTTCAATGATTTCTTCTATTGCCTCTGAAACTTCATTCTCTTCGGTAATAGTTTGATTAGGGTAAACAAAGACCATCTTGCTCTCTTGTTGGTCTGCTAATTTAGATCGTTCTAGAGATTCAAGTTCCTCAGCGTGACTAACATGAGATTTATCGATTCATTTTATTCAATCGTTAATGCAATTAACAATAGTAGTGATAGTTTGTTCATCTATTTTTTCTAAATTAATTAATCATTTTTCATGGTGCTTAGAGTAACTTTTTAAAATTTTATTGGCTGCATCTAGCAATTCATTTCGTAAATATTTGGGTTCTCTTCTTATAGCGTTGATGATTCTGTTTATAGCTCTCGCTGTTTCGATCTCACGATGATACGGTTTGTTCTTTGCGCATTCCACTTTAATTCACTTTTCAATTTTAGTGCCTAAGATATCTTTGATTTCTGATTTATTTATTGCCATATTTTGAACTTCCTTTTTAGTATAAATTATATAAATAATTGTATATATTAATTATAACATTGATAAATAATTAATATAGTAAAACAACCTTTATCGCGATCATTGTTTAATCAGAGTTTTTTATAGAACAATTAGTAGTATATTAAATTATAAGAAAAAGGTGTTTTATGAAATTTAAAAAAAATTTTTATTGGGGTGCAGCAACTTCTGCAGAACAGAGCGAAGGTCAAGGGATTACCAAAAAGGGTGACACATATTGAGATGTGTTTTATCAACGTAAACCAGATTTATTCCACAATGGAATTGGGCCTAGTGTTACTAATGATAAAATGAAACATTACAAAGAAGATTTGAAAATATTTAAAGAAATAGGGTTTAATTCTTTACGTGATAGTTTTAGTTGGTCAAGATTATTTCCAGATGGGGAGGAATTAAATCAAGAAGCTGTTCAATATTATCATGATTTTTTAAGCAAAGCTAAATCGTTAGGAATAACAATGTTTATGTGTTTAAGTCATTTTGATTGACCAGCTTGAATTCTTGAAAAAGGCGGTTTAGAAAATAAATATTGAATAAATAAATATCTAGAATATGCTAAATTTGTTTTCACAGAGTACAAAGATGAAGTAAGTTTTTTTAGCACTTTTAACGAACCTATTGTTTGTGTTACTTGCAGTTATCTAAATAAGTGTCATTGACCTTGTGAGGTCAATAGTAAAAAAGCTATCCAAGTCGGTTACAATATAACTTTGGCTCATGCCTTAGCTGTAAATTATTTTCAATCTAATATCACTAATATATCAAAATCAAAAATCGGGGTAATTGTTAACATCACACCCGCTATTGCAAAAGACGATATTACAGCTACGAAAGCTGACAAAGAAGCAGCTAGATTGTTTGATATTTTTCATAATTATGCTATTTTAGATGGAATGGCTTTAGGAAAATTTCCTAACGAACTAATAAAAATATTAAAACGGAAGGATCTATTACCAGATTTTACGCCAAATGAAATATTAATTATAAAAAAAGTTAAGATAGATTATTTGGGACTTAATTTTTATGCACCACAAAGAGTTGTAGCACCGTCTCAAAAAGAATTAGATGATAATAAGACTAATATTATGGCTCAGATTGCGACACCTTATCATTATAGCAAAGCTCGCTATAATGTTTTCCGTGGCTGAGAGATTCGTCCTGAAACATTGTTTGATATTGCAAAAATTATAAAAACAAGATATAACAACATACCCTTTTATGTTTCTGAGAACGGTATGGGTGTCTCAAATGAGGAAAAATATCGTAATAAAGATGGTTATATTGAAGATGATTACCGTATCGCTTTCATTCAAGAACATCTTCTACAAGTACACAAAGCTATTCAGGAATTGGATGTTAATTGTTTTGGATATCATTTATGGACACCTATTGATTGTTGATCATGATTAAATGGATATAAAAATCGCTATGGATTTATTGAATTGAATTTAGAGACACAAAAACGTATTATTAAAAAATCAGGATATTGATTTAAAGAAATGACTTTAGAAAACGAAATTAAAACACCCTTCAAAAAAATAGAAGAGTGCATTAATTTTAAAAAAGATTAAATATCATTATTTTATTATAAATTCTAAAAATTCATGAGATTTTATAATGCCGTTATATTCTTTGACGCTCTTGCCTTTATGTTCCATACGTGTATTGAATTTAATACTAATATTCTGCGTTTCTAATAGCGGATTCAGGAGGCGAAGTATTTTAATATGTTTTAAGTTACGATATAGCGCCGATTGAACCAAGACACCTTTTTCAATTGAGTATAATTGCTTTATTGACGGATCACAATTGAATCCACTAGTATTAATATTAGCTATGCTAGAAGATGAATATCCACTTTTATTAGAGTTATAAACTTGGTTTAAGTATTTTAATTTTTCGTGATTTACAACGGTTTTTTTGATATCAATATTAGCATCATTAATAACGAAATTATAAGACATTTTGTACAATTGGTTGTAGGAATCTGGAGTAGTTATAATTTTGCTATCTTTGGAATTAGAGTTATTTGTTCTAGACGATAGATTGTTACGCTTTAAATATCCATAAGTCCGGAATAATGTTAAATCAAATTGATTTTTTAAAGTAAATATATATTCCCGACAAGTGTCGCTATACAAACTATAGGCGTTCTTATCGTCGTGAATATAAATAGAGTTTTCAAAAACATTATAATTACTATCGATTTCCAACAAGTTAATCGCCTTTCAATCTAAAAGTGTTCTAATATTTTCTTTCTTTACGAAGCCCATTTGTTGATTAACAAAATGAGATGTGCTAGAGAATGGTATTTTAAAACTAATCGATGCATGAATGTCTTCAGGCACATTGTCAAATGTAATATTAATAAATTTTATATTGTTGTTTATCACAATATTGATATTAAATTTCATTTCGTAATCATTATTCTTATTTAATCAATTATTTAAATAGCTTGGCACAAGGATGCTATATTCATAATCATGCGAACAAAAATCCATATTTTTAATTGAACTCTGACTTATTAATTTAGCATCTTTTAAAGTCCTTAAAATTTCGCCATCTAAAGTTGTTGCATGGTCAAAAGCATCACCACTTTCAGGGGTAAATTTTATATCAATTACACTTAATATGTCAAGGGGCTTTATTTTGGGCTTAGAACCCTTATTTAAAGTTGTTTTTATTTTTAATGGCAATACATTGAATGAATCCATGTTTTTAATTTTAATAAAAATAGTTTTCAAATATAGTTGCTGTTTTGGTTTTTCAACTAAATCTTCAGTGGTCATAATCTGTTTGATACCATTTGATATTTTTCTACTTTTAATCACAATAAAATTAACGGGTTTTTCATCTTGGAAAATTTCAAATGAAAACTTATCACTAATAATTTCGCCTTTATAAAAAAATTCATTTTTACAAGGACTAAAATTAAATAAAATAATATCATTAACGAAATTACTAGTTACAACTTTTTTAACTAAATCCACCATTGCTGTGGCTGATTCATCGGCTTCAATTAATCTATTCTTAATGTCTCTATTAACATTGTCCGGATTAGCACAAGAATATGCGTGTTGACCTTCAGACGTTAATAGTTTAGTTCATATATTGTTAATAGAGACTTCAGGATAAATAAAATTTTGCTTAGTTAGGATATATAACGGTTCTACAATTTTTGTCATCTTAAGGTCTAAATTAGACACTAATTGTTTAATGTCCATACGTGTTGATGATATAGTTTTGTGCACACTGCCACCATAGGCCACATCAAAATCACCGGTATATAAAACAAGATCATCCTCATTAATTTCTTTTTCTATAGATTTAATAAATTCTTCTAAACTCGAAATAATATATTTATTATGAGGATCCATATTATTAAGTTTTTCAACAGTTTCAACTAAATTTGTATAAAACGGAGTCATGTCACCACCTACAAAAAGTGGTACGTGTTTGTATTTATTTGCCGATTGATATTTAATAATATTCTTAATTCGAGCTTCATATATTTTTTCTATATTATCGTTATCATCTAAATAGCTACATCCTTTGTATCCAGTTATTAAATTGTAAACCAAAACATAGTCGTCTATAGTTCCCCATTTGAAGATAGGTTCTCTTCGGCTCTTATTATAATTAACACCTCGATAAACAATGGCTCATTTCAAATTTAATTGTTTGTAAAGAGTGGCAATTGAGCTATTTGCCCCAAATGCGTTTGGAGTATATGCATATGGCATTTGTTTGCCATAGTTTCCTGATATTCAAGCACCATATTCTAAATTACGAATTAATGACTCGCGTGTTGTTAACCGCAAATCCGGTTGATTATATCAAGGACCTATTTGAAAATTATATCTAGCTACTAAATCCTTTAAAATAGATATATATTTCTTGTCTAAATTTCATTTGTCAAACATGCATGTTTGACCATCCATTAAAAAAGGTGTATAAAATTTCTTAATTTCAATTGCTAAATTATTAAACATCTGTTCAAACAATACACCTGTTTGAGCAAATGTATAATTTCATTCTTGATCTCAATGAGTGTGGTGAATTATATGAATTATATGGTGATTACTATCGGTCATAAAAACTCCTTATAAATAATTATAAGACATTCGTACAAAAATATTAATTTAGAGATTAATTTTTACATTTATTTGAATCAAAATGCAATTTTAGAGAATTTAGGGTAGGCATCACTTTTAGATTTTTGAATATAGGTTTCTACTGAGGAGCCTAAAATAGTAGCTAAAATAATGAATATTAATAATGTTGCCTTCACAATATTTCCAATTAAATTTTGATGCATTTCATAATATAAATCATCATTATTTTTGAATACACCATTACTATTTTCAATTAAATTTCTAGCTGTTTGACTTTGATAAAAAGAGCTGCTGCGGTTATAGAAAAGATCATTATTAGCCATAATTCCCAAATCTACAAACTGTTGAATAATAATAAAAATAACTGCAATACTAATTAATGATGTTGATATTATTGCAGTACAAACAAAATACTTATTTCGCTTAATTTCGGTGTTAAAATTTTTCTTGCGATTAACTAAACCGCCCGAAATAGCACCAACAATCATTACAAATATTAATAAACTAGTTCAATTTAGTAGTAAATCAACAAAACTATATAAATTATTTGTTGGGTTATTAGATGTAAAACCATTCATACCATAATTATAACTATTCAAATTAAGGAATCCATAGGCGCCTATTAAACCGAATATAATAACTTGGAAAATGACCACGATAGCTGTTATGTATACTCCAATTAAAACCAGTTTATCTTTTGATAAATGAGCAAATCGTTTTGTAAACATAATATCCTTATCAGCAATCATATCGCTATATACTCTAGGAGTCATCATGGCTGATGTGTTAAGACAACCTAATGCACTGAACGCTACTAAAGTATTAAGTACCGAACTCATTCATCCAGGCATATTTAGACCACTCATTGATCCATCAAAAGAACCTATAAGCATAAAAACAGTAAGCAATATATAAATACCGGTCAACATTACCAAACCTCAAAAGAGAGCCTTTGGGGTCTTTTCGGGATTCTTCATTTTAGTCTGTAAAGATGCACTTTTATAAAATCCATCAAAGGCAAAAAAGATTGAAGGCACCGAAGCCATGAAGCCGATTCAAGGTGTTAGCGCTAGCATTGGTTGTTTGTACAATAAACTATTAGAATGATTTGGGTCAAGTGGAACTGGTAATACATTTATGTTGTTAACACCATTAATATTGCTTGATAAACCATAAATTATAATAATTAAAATTGGAAAGAATTTCAAAAGTGTTACAGTAATATTAAAACGATTTCCTCACATACTCGAAATCCCAGTTCAAAAGATAAATCATAATGCAATGCCTAACACAATGAGAGACAAGCCCCACCATGGTAATTTAAAACCATATGCATTTTGGAGCATCATAACAACATAAAAAGGAAGCCCAAAATATACTATGGGTAGATAACAATAAGCCATAAAATTTTTAGCCATTTTATAAATAAACTTGTTGTTCATTTCCTTATTTCAGTGTAATATACCTAAATCGCTTTTCTTAGAGTTGCTTGATATTTCGATTAAAGCAATGCCCATACAAACAATAGCCACACCAACTATTATTCAGGATACAATTGACATCAATAATGAACCTCAGTTGTCAGAAAGCACAGTACTATTTTTAAAAAATATACCTGTTCCAATGGTTCCTCCACCAACAATAAATATGGCTGATAGAAATCCAATTTTCTTATTTGATTTACGTTCCTTATTTTTCACCATACGATTTTCCTTAATTTACAAAACACAAATATTTATTAAAATAATATGCGTTATAGATATTTTAATAATATATTAAATAACAAATAATTTCATTTTAGAGTTTGAAATTTCATAAAAAACATACAATTAATTTATTGTTTAGGTTCAATATTATTTAAAATAGCACTTTGTTTCACATTTTTATAAACTTTATTTTTTGCCTATATTATTTATAGATACGAAAAGTCTAAATATAATTTCCCAATATTCTAAACAGAACATACAAAAAAACTTGACATTTTTTTTAAAGCACTATATACTTAAATAGCACGGGGAACAAGGATTTCCATCCATGCTAACCAGATCTTTAGCAGTTAATAGCATCGACTATTAACTCTTTTTTTACACCTTAAGCACATTTTGGTAGAATTTTATTTTTATAATCTCATTATTTTAACAAGAGATAAACATGCTTATTGGTTTCGATAAATTGATTGAAAAGAACTCGAAATTGAAGTAGAATTAATTAAAGGAGGTGAGATAATGGACGATAAGAAATGCAAATGCAATTGTAAAGACGGAAAATGTGAATGCAATTGTAAAGATGGTAAATGCGGATGCAAATGCGATTGTAAATAATCCAAATACTTATAGTAATACGAATGTATAAATACTGTAAGGATAATAATAAAAACAAACGAGGTGCCTCGTTTGTTTTTATTATTATGATAGAGTATACTATTTTAAAAGGAATATTAATAATATGAAAATAACAGATAAATTTGAATTTATAAAAGATAAACCAGCGAGAAATAGAATTATAATGTCGCCAATGGATACATTAATGGCAGACGATGGATATGCAAATGATTTTCATATTCAGCATTATGGTGCCAGAGCATACGGCGGTGTAGGAACTATTATTGTGGAATCCGCTGCAGTCTCGAGTGAAGGTAGGATACGTAGTAAAGATATAGGTATTTATAAAGACGCACACATAGAATCTCTTTCAAGAATAGCAAAAATTATTAAAATGGGTGGAGCGTTGGCAGGTATTCAACTTAACCATGCAGGTGCTAAATCAGAAATAACGGGGCAAACTAGATTAGGCGTCGGTTCTAGCTACTATAAATATTTAGATCAATCTCAATTAAATATTGTGGGTGATAAAGATATTAAAATCATTGAAAATAAGTTCGTAAAAGCAGCATTACGAGCAAAAAAAGCTGGATTTGATTTTATAGAGTTACACGCTGCACATGGATATTTATTAAACGAATTTATAAATCCTTTTTTGAATGAAATTAATAATTCTAAAGACATCTTAATAAGATCTGAGATAATTTTAAATATAGTTAAACGAATAAAAAAGGAAGTTAAAATTGCAATGGGAATAAGAATTTCATTTCATGATCATACTACTTCAGGGATGATTCCTAAGGATTTCTTGCCTCTAATTAAAGCCCTAGAGCCATATATCGATTTCTTTGATATTTCATCTGGAGAAACCCTTAAAAAAGTTCCGATATCGGAGATAATCAATAAAGAAAAAAACAAAATTTATCGTATTAATTGGGCAAAAGAGATAAGAAAAATGACATTTAAACCTCTAATAATTGCAGGTAATATTAATTGTCGTGAAGACGTTGATTTTGTGTTATCAAATAAAATTAATGCCGCTAGTATAGGACGTGAGCTATTACTTAATCCTAGTTTAGTGTTGACCAATTTATTAAACTCAGAGGAAGTCAATAATTCGTTATATTTGTGAAACAATAATCCTTGATTTGATTATTCTCGTTATTTGCAAGAAAAGAATTAGAATTTAGGTAGTTTAAATGGATAAATAATTATTTGTGTACACTAAACTATATAGTTTATAGTAAGGAATATTATCAGAACTTATATTAGGTTGTTTATGTTACAAAAAATAAGATATTGGATCTCTAAAAATTAGATTTTTAATATATTAAACTACTTTTCTTAAACTATTTTTATAGAAATGATAAAATATAGATAACATTTACAATGATATTAAGGGGATTCTATGACTAATATAAAAAAAGTACGTAAAGCTGTTATTCCGGCAGCTGGTTTAGGAACTAGATTTTTGCCGGCCACTAAGGCGATGCCTAAGGAAATGCTTCCGATTGTTGATAAACCAACAATTCAATTTATTGTGGAAGAGGCTGTCAATAGTGGAATTGAAGAAATTTTAATTATCACTTCATCTTCAAAAAATTCAATCATTGATCATTTTGATTATGCGTACGAATTAGAGGAAAGATTAAAAATGAAAAATAAAATGAAGGAATACCACCAAATTAGAGATATTGCAAATATGGTTAATATTCATTTTATTAGACAAAAAGAACCGCTAGGATTAGGACATGCTATTTTAAGCGCAAAAAGTTTTATTAGTAACGAACCTTTTGCAGTCCTTTTGGGGGATGATGTTGTAATTCAGGAAAAAGGCGAACAACCAGCTTTAAAACAATGTATAGATGCATATATGGCCACAAAATCTTCTATAGTGGGTGTTCAAAAAGTTCCATTAAATGAAGTTAATAAATACGGAATTGTTGATCCACAGAATAGAGACGATTTGGGAACAAAAAAGACTTTTAAACTTAAATCTATGGTAGAAAAACCTGATCCCGACAAGGCTCCAAGCCAATATGCAATACTTGGTAGATATGTTTTAGATAGTTCAATTTTTGATGAAATTATAAAAACTAAAGTAGATAAAAAAGGTGAAATACAACTAACAGATGCAATTCTATCTTTAAGTTCCTCTCATCCAGTATATGCTCACGATTTTAGCGGAACAAGACACGATATTGGATCAAAGATAGGCTTTGTTAAGGCGACAATTGATCTAGCTTTAAGAAACAAAGAATTAACTGATGATGTACTAAAATATATGAGAGATATATTGGATAAAAAAGATAAATAGCCGTACTTATTATGATGTGGAATTATAATAGTTTCATGATAAAACACGACAATAAACAATTCATTAAGATATAATTACATATGTATATAATAATTAGGAGAAATTGAATGGCAAAATTACAATCTATAAAAATTCGCAGTGATTATGCTGCTTCCATTTATCAGCAAGTTATTAAAGAAAGTTATCAAACAATTTTAAAAGGTGCTGAGCAATTAGACGAAAAATATAGAAAATCTATTACCGATAAAATCGCTAATCTAAAGGTATATTTTGAAAGTGAAAAATTTCATACTCTTGACCAAAATAAGATTAACCAACGTTGAAAGGCAATATTAATCGAAACACTTAGTCTTTATGAAAACGTTAAAATAGTTAATAATATGAGCGGTTCTAGTAATTATGAAAAGGATGTTATTTGAGAATTTGCAAGCGAAGCAGGATTTTTAGCATGGGTAACATTACGCAAAATAAGCCAATGAAAAGTGAAAATTACGAGAAAAGAAATTTACGGTCATGCAGCTGCAATCATAGGGAATAAAATTGATTCTGACTTACTTAACGAAGTTTATGGAATGAATAAAAAATTATTATCAAAAACACATTTGACAAAAAAAATACAAATGACTTTATTGCGTCAACAAAAAACGTTAAGCTTCATTGATGAATTAAGTGAATTTCAAATACATTCATCAGAAATGGAAATTCAACTTAGAAAAACTAGGGCGTTACTTAAAATTATAGGCGAAGGTATGAATCATAAAGATTTTATAGTTTCTAATAATAAAGAATATAAAATAACCAAAAGTGGCGTATTAGATCAATGAATAGAATTTAGTAATGATAAAGGTATCATTATTGAAATCACTGCGTGCGGTGATGATGTAGTAAAATTTAAAATAGGAGATGAATCTGCAGCCGATTTTGATATAGAGTCATTAATTAAAAAAATTTTGAAAAAAAATCATATTCATTTGGATAAAAGTACAAAAGTTAGAGGTATTACTGAAAAGGAACGTTTATCTGCTTTAATAGAAAAAAAATTATATTTAGCGTTGCAAGAAAAAGATGATAATAAAGATATAATAAATCAAAATGATGATGAATCACCTTCATCTGATATTAAAGATAAAGATACTTCAGAAGATTCTTTAAATAGCGATGAACCTAATGCTACCAAAAATCCTAGCGATGTTGAAGAAGCAAGTACTAATTTATCTAAAAACGAGAGTGGTAATGTTGATTCCGATGTTGGTGATGATGTTAATCAATATGAGGTTTACGACGGAAAAAAAGATTTGACAGCTCGCGAATTACACTTAATGCGGTTGAGAAAACAAGAGAGTTTACCAATAAACCAAAAAGAAACATGCGAACAAATTACCAAACCAAAAGAATTAACAATTCGTGAAATTCATTTGGAGGAATTAGCAATACTTGAAAGCCAAGAAGAAAATACTAAAATTGATTCTACTAATTTAAAAGGTTCTAATAGTGAAAAATTAGGAGAACCAACTGCTCGAGAACTGCATTTAGAAAGATTACAAAAAGAAGAAAAACTATTAAAGCAACCGCCTAGCGATAAGATAATTTTAAAAAGCAATATTAACCCAAAAGAGTTGAGCGCAAGAGATAATCATCTAATAGATTTAGAAATTCTTGAATTAGAAAAAGAAAAATTATTGAAGGAAAATGAAGAAAATATTAAAATTGATTCTACTAATTTAAAAGGTTCTAATAGTGAAAAATTAAGAGAACCAACTGCTCGAGAACTGCATTTAGAAAGATTACAAAAAGAAGAAAATTTGCTAAAGCAGCAACATAGTGACAAGAAAATTTTAAAAAATACTGACCCCAAAAAATTAAGTGCAAGAGATAGCCATTTAATAGATTTAGAAATTCTTGAATCAGAAAAAGAAAAATTATTGAAAAAAAATAAATTTTCCAATAAAGACAAGAGCCAAGAAAAAGATATAGAAAAAATAAAAAATGTTACAGCTAAAAACATTATAAGTGAAGATAAGTACGATTCTATTATTGACAATTTAGATGTAGATGACGATGAAATAGCAGCTCGTTTAGAATTTAATAAAATTCCTCAACATAAAAAAGACGAAACTCTATTTAAAAAAAATATGACTGACGAAGATATTGATAATTTAGTTATTAACGTAGATGAGAGTAAAATTAAAGTCGAAGAATCAGAAGTTGAAAAACAAATGAAGATACTTTTAAAGAAGGAAAAAGAAAACGAAGAATATAAAAGAAAATTAATTAAGGATGTTGTAGTAAATGAAGATGACGTGCAAGTTGATGAAGATACCGTTAAACGATATATGAAAATTTTAGCAAAGGAAGAGTAAATATGTCGAAATATAACATCTATAAATTGAATAATTATGATTCTAATAATTGTACTCGCTTTTTAGAAGATAACGATTGTTTTGAATTTATTGATTTTAAGCGTAAAAAATGCTTTGATTATTATTCTAATTACACTTCTATGAACCATGAAGAATATGATATTGTAATAATGAATGATAAAACTAATAATAAAATTATTGAATTTTTAAATAGATATAATTTGGATTACAGCATATCATATGCATGGACCTCTAAAAATATTTTAGACACTAAACATTGAAATCGCACGCACAGTTAAATTTCTACAATAACGTCGTCTAATAAAGTATTTTTATTAAATAACTTCAAAATTTAAACTTTATATATTAAAATAAATATAGTTAGAAAAAGTTAACAAGGAGACACAAATGAAATATATCATCTTAAAAGAGCAGACATATTGCGTGGATAATTTTAAAGCGATCTACATTTATTGCCATAATGAATGTTTACAAGGCGATGGTAAAGCAATGCTTCTAGAACCTGAAGTTAAAATTGATGATAATGCTTTAACGATTTTTTTGGACTATCCTAATTATGTTAAAATGGTAAATGAGTTTAATTCCTTTCTAAGAAGTGACAATAAAGTGTTCGATACTATAGAAGTATGGAAGAAATGTATTAATTAGAAAATTTATGAACATTAAATTATGTAAGTAGCAACAATATTACATTTCGAATTCACAAATAGAATCAAATAAAATCTGGATTTATTTAATCATCCAAATTTTATTTTTTTTATACTTTATTAAATGTTGAGTTAATATTGTTGCTTTATAATTAATACAATAGTAAAATTTACATATTATGGAAGAAAATAAACTAACAAAAATAAACTGATTTCCAGGGCATATGCGGAAAGCAACAAATGATATAATTGATAAATTAAAAATAGTTGATTTAGTTATAGAAGTAGTTGATTGTCGCGCTCTTGTTTCTAGTAGTAATAATGAGTTACTTAATATTTTTAAAAACAAGAGAGTAATTAAACTCGCACTTAAACAAGACCTTTCTGATATTAAAAAAGATGATAATGAAGAAATTATATATGGATCATTGTTAAATAAAAATTTCAAGAATAAAATAAATAGAACTTTATATAATGTTATGGAAGAAAAAATTGACAAGCTTAAGTTAAAAGGAATGGTTAATCCTAAATTTATGGTTATGGTTATTGGTCTTCCGAATGTTGGCAAAAGTTCATTAATAAATTATTTAGCTCCAAAAAAAACATTAAAAGTAGAAAATCGTCCCGGCGTTACTAAGGCTCAACAATATCGTAGTATAAATAAGAATTTTAATTTATTAGATACACCAGGTATATTGGATAAAAAAATAAATGATATTGAAGTAGGATACAGATTAGCCTTAATAAATTGTATTAAAAAAGAGGTTCTTCCAATTGATGAAGTCTTAGAATGGGGATATAATTTTTTAACTAAATACTATTATAGTGCTATTAGTAAATATTATAATTACAACGAGATGTATAATTATAATGAGTTCATAAATTATTTATGTGAAAAATATCACTATCTTATGGATAACAATGAATTAGATATAAATCGTGCCACAAACACTTTTTATAAGGATCTTATTAACTGTAAAATAACGAGGGTAAACTATGAAAAAAATTAATATGTATTATTTTGAAGAGCTTTATTGAAAACAAGGTTGTACTTTTATTGCGGGCGTTGATGAAGTAGGTAGGGGAGCTTGAGCTGGCCCAGTTGTTGTTGCCGCTTGTGTTTTACCAGTTGGGTATCGTAATGACGCAATTAAGGATTCAAAAGAATTGACGTCTTTACAAAGAGAAACTTTGGCTAGAATAATTAAAAGGGACGCAATTGATTATGCCATCGCTGAAATTGATGCTGACAAGGTAGATATTTTAAATCCTAAAGGAGCTAGTATTTATGGAATGCAAGGAGTAATTAAATCACTTAAAAATGTAGACATTGCACTAATTGATGCAGAAAAACCTCAACTTGAAATTCCAAAGGTTTCATTAATTAGAGGGGATTCACAATCTGTTTCAATTGCCGCTGCGAGTATTTTAGCTAAAGTATTCCGTGATGATTTGATGGTAAAATTAGATGACTTATATCCTAATTATTATTTTGCCCAACACAAAGGCTACGGTACTAAATTACATTTACATTCTTTAAAAAAATATGGACCATTAGCACATTGCCATAGATTTTCATATAAACCAATAAGAAATCTAAAACAAATAGATCTTTATGAAGAATCGAATAAGAAGGAATAATTTAATTTGTTCTAAGGTTCAAATTTTAATAATTAGCAAGGAGTTATTATGAGTAAAATTGATGAATTCTATGAAGCTAATTATACTAAATCAAATATTATAGATATAATTAATAAAAAGAAATATGATTTTAACCACATCGAATGTTATGGCGATTATATGGCAAAAGTTGATGCTAATATTGAAACCAATCCTAAAAGTAAATTAATTGTTGTGACAGCAATGACACCAACGGCAGCTGGAGAGGGGAAAACTACAACCACTATATCTTTAGTGGATGCTTTTAATTCGTTGAATAAACGTGCCATTGGGGCTCTACGAGAGCCATCTTTGGGACCAGTTTTTGGTTCTAAAGGAGGGGCGACGGGTGGCGGACTAGCACAAATTACACCTTCAGAAGATATTAATTTACATTTTACTGGCGATTTTCACGCTATAACTTCAGCAAATAATTTGATTTCTGCGATAATTGAAAATGAAATACACTTTAATTCAAATTTAAAAATTGACGCAAACCGGCCTATTTTATGAAAGCGATGCATCGATATGAACGATCGAGGTTTGCGTAACATCAATATTGCATTAAATAAAAGTACGACATATAAAACTGGTTTTGATATTACAGCTGCATCAGATTTAATGGCTCTACTATGTTTGTGTAACAATCGTGATGAATTTATCAAAATGTTGGATGCAGCAATTATTGCTTATAAAAATGATCAAGATGGATCACCAATTACGATCGGTGATCTCAATATAACAAACGCTATAATGAAATTACTAAAAAAAGTTTTTAACCCCAATATTGTCCAAACAATTGAAGGCAACCTTATTTTAGTTCATGGTGGTCCGTTTGCTAATATTGCACACGGGTGCAATAGTATTATTGCTACTAAAACTGGTATGCATGTTGCTGACTATGTGATTACAGAATGTGGCTTTGGATCAGATTTAGGTTTAGAAAAATTTATGAACATTAAAGCACAGCAAGGTAATTTGAAACCTAATTTGGTAGTTCTAACAATTTCTACTAGATCTCTAAAAATGCACGCCAACATTTCAGAATCAAAGATAAGCGAATCTAATTTTGAAGCTTTAAATCAAGGATTTAGAAATGTTTTAGCCCATGTTAAAAATATTAAAAATTACCATGTCCCATATATAATTTCAATAAATAAATTTGCAGATGACACAATAGAGGAATTAACTTATATTAGTGAAATGTGTAAAAAAAACAAAATAGCCGTATCTATTAATGATGCTTGATCAAAAGGATCGAGCGGGGCAATTGACTTAGCTAAACAAATGATTGAGTTAATTGACAAAGGAAGCGATAGATATAAACCCTTATATAATATTGATAGTTCAATTGAAGAAAAAATTTCTATTATAGCTAAAAAAGTATATGGTGCTAAAACTATTGTCTATAGTGAGGGTGCAAAAATATTTTTGAAAAAATATAACAATATAAAATACTATGTATGTATGGCAAAAACACCATTGTCAATAACAGATAATCCATTAATTAAAGGTGATCCAATTAATTTTACTATTCATATTGAATCATTCGAGATTAATCACGCTGCAAAATTAGTCATACCAATTCTAGGTAAGGTTTTTAGAATGCCTGGTTTAGGTAAACATCCATCAGCTAAGGACATGGACTAAGGGCCCTATATATAGATAATAAATAATCTTAAATGATTATTTTTTTTGCTTTATTATAAATTTATTAACTATTTTGTAATTAGAGGAAACATCTATGGAAATCGGTAATTATAAAATAGTTTAAATATTATTTGCTTTTTTAAACTAAATAATATATAATTTTAAAGGTTTTTCTCGTTACTAAGATTGCTGATACACCAAGCATAGTTGTCAAGGTGTCTCAGGTAACTTATTAACGATTAATTCTGATTCGTAACAACATCGTTACACAGGAGGCAACAACATGAATCAAGAATTGAGAATTAAATTATTCTCTTACGACCACAAACTTTTAGATCAATCTGTAAAAAAAATTATGGTATTAGCTAAAACAAGTGGCGCAGAAGTCAAAGGTCCAGTTCCATTACCTACAAAAAAGGAAATCTTCACAATCCTACGTTCACCACATGTAAACAAATCAAGTCGTGAACAGTTCGAAAGAAGAACACACAAACGTTTAATCATCTTAACTAATACAAACGCTAAAACTATTGACAGTCTTAAGCGTCTTATCATTCCGACTGGTGTCGAAATCCAAATTAAACTTTAATATTATAGTATAGGAGCAACAATATGAAATCATTACTAGGTACTAAAGTGGGGATGACCCAAGTCTTTACAAAAGAAGGCAAGGCGATACCCACTACCGTAATTTACGTTGAACCAAACAAAGTCCTTGACGTAAGAACTCAAGAAAAAGACGGATACACAGCACTACAAGTTGGATACAAAACAGTTAAAGATAAAAACGTTACAAAACCTAAAATGGGACAATTTAAAAAAGCAAAATGCGAACCAAAAAGATTCATCCGAGAATTTAGAGATATGACAGGTTATACAATCGGTCAAGAATTCGGAGTAGAAATTTTTGAACAAGGGCAATATATTAGTGCCCAAGCTAAAACCAAAGGTCATGGTTTTACCGGTTCAATTAAACGACATAATTTCTCAATCGGTCCAATGGGCCACGGTGCAGGATACCCTCACCGTTATGTCGGATCAATCTCTGGAGGCCGTGGTGGTAGTCAAGCCCAACGAGTTTTCAAGGGAACAAAACTTCCTGGTCATTATGGCTATGAAACAGTTACAACATCGAACTTA
>JAACJV010000018.1 GCA_021378535.1 Ureaplasma sp. Hg1
AGTTATTAACAATGTTACCAATGCTAAAAACAATCAAGAAAGCCATCGCTACAATCGCAGCACTAGATAGTTTTTCTTTTTCTTTCTTATGATGCCCGATCCTTACTTTTCTAGACATAATTTCTCCTTTCATGTTCTAATAATAGATTATTCAATATATTTCAATCTTAAAAATCAAAGCATTTCTTTTACCTACAACATAATGTTATGGATAAAACATATTATTTTGTAACTTGTATATACGTTTTTATTGGTTTTACAATAAACTTAAAATCGATAGTTTGTTAAACAACAATGTAATAAGCAAAATTTGAGATACAAATTTTTATATCATTCTTTATATTTCTATTTTATTGCTGATAATTTTATTATTACCGATATTTAAAATTAGTCTTTTGATAGACTCTAATAAAAAACAGAAGAAACCTTTCGGTCTCTTCTATCTTCTATGAAGTAAAACAAAATATTTACGCATATTCAATTCTTTTATAAGTTTTTTTTGAACAATCATAAATTAAAAATTTTATGTCTTTCAGTCAACTCTTTTGAATAACTTGTATTGCAAGGTATTTCCTTTATTAATTCATAATTCATATGGTGATAAAATTGGTAATTACAATTCATATCTGTAAATAATTCAAATGATTTAAAACCTCGTTTTTTAGCTTCTTCACTAAATTGTTTAACAATTTTTTTACCTAGTTGTTGATTACGGTGAAGTTTGTCTATAACTAACATTGTTAATTCACAATTATCTTTATCGATGGTTTTTAATTTTTGGCATTTATCTAAAAGTTCGATTTGAAATTCAATATTAGCTTTATCATCGCCTTGATATCTATTAATTAAATCAATTCTATCTTGCATATTTATTTTTATTTTTTGTGGTTTAAACTCAGCAAATAGAACACCAATAATCTTTTGATCTAGTTCATATACAATTGAGTAGTCAGCTAATAGCCAAGTTTCTTTAGTGTACAATTCTAACAAATCATTTTTTGCATTATTTGTCATATTATAACTATCTAAAACTAAAATTTGATTCATTAAGTTTTTAAAATCTGACATATCAGATTCTTTGAAATTTCTTATTATCATTTATCAATTCCTCACTTTAACGTTAATTTAATTATACTAAATAAATAAAGAGTTTGGCATCCACACACTATATATAAATATAGTAATTATAAAAAACTACAAACTAATTCTTGAAAATTAGTTTGTAGTTTTTCTTTATGATTCTGTTCTATTGATAACTTGTCCGCTATTTTTTATCTTTATTATCAATAATTAATTGATAAGCCTGAAGATTATCATTACATAAACTAATGTATTGACGGCCCTTAGTTTGGATCAATGTGATATTAGCACCTTTACATTCTTGACTAATGGTGTCAATGTACGAACCAAGCTGTGGTGACGTAATAATCATATCAGTTTGGGTAAGCGCTTCTTTGTGATTACCATAAGCAACAGCTTTTGCATGAACGTTCTTATCGCCTTGAGCTAATGCGCCCTTATTGATTGCATTCGCTAACATTGCAGAAGTTCCAGCTCCAATACACATGACAAGCACATTATATGGCTTGATAGACTTATCGTCTTCAACCACTGGTTTATGTTCACTTATAGAAGAGGGGTCTCTATTATCAACAATTAATTGATAAGCTTCAGAATTATCATTACATAAACTAATGTATTGGCGTCCTTTAGTTTGAATCAACGTGATATTAGCACCTTTACATTCTTGACTGATGGTGTCGATGTACGAACCAAGCTGCGGTGATGTAATAATCATGTCAGTCTGTGTAAGCGCTTCTTTGTGGTTGCCATAAGCAACAGCTTTTGCATGAACGTTCTTATCGCCTTTAGTTAATGCGCCCTTATTGATTGCATTCGCCAACATTGCAGAAGTTCCAGCTCCAATACACATGACAAGCACATTATATGGTTTAGCTATCTTTTCAACTTTAACAATTGGTTTTGGTTCTTTTATTGTAGTGGTTCCTTTGTTATCAACAATTAATTGATAAGCTTGAGAATTATCGTTACATAAACTAATGTATTGGCGACCCTTAGTTTGGATCAATGTGATATTAGCACCCTTACACTCTTGACTTATGGTGTCGATATACGAACCAAGTTGCGGCGATGTAATAATCATATCGGTTTGGGTAAGCGCTTCTTTGTGGTTACCATAAGCAACAGCTTTTGCATGAATGTTCTTATCGCCTTGAGCTAATGCACCCTTATTAATGGCGTTCGCTAACATTGCAGAAGTTCCTGCCCCAATACACATCACTAAGATGTTATATGGTTTTGTAGCTTCATTATTTTGCTTAGATAAATTATGTTTTTCTAATAAAGTTGGGTCTTCATAAAAATTACGACCTTGCTTTAAAAATTCAATATTACTATTATTTACTTTAACCCGTTCAACTTTAAGTTCCTTATATTCTTTTGTGTAATCAGTTATGGATTTGTTATTAGTATGGTTAATTAAATTAATCCGTTTTTCCAATAAATGCGCATATCTTAATTTAGTACATCCTATTAAATAATCATATTTAGCTATCGGTTCTTTTCTAGGGATAGCCAATCTAACATCGTTGATAAATTTGGCTTTCAAGCTAGTTTTTTTATCAGCATAATCATATCCAACTTCTCTTTCATAAGCACCATATTTATCAATTCTATTTTGAATTTTCTTATTCTTTAAAAGTTTAGCTTCATTGAATCTTATGTTTTTATCATTCAGAACAGCTATTTTATTACTTTTAACGCGTTCATAATATGTTATTTTATTTTCTAAATAGTAACTATAAATTTGTTTGAAAGCAGTTATCTTAAGTTCAACTTTTTGAGTTTTATCTTTACTTCTAGATAATTCATTTTCATAAAAACTAATTTTTTCTTGAATAACTTGGTCTCCTGTTTGATGGTTCAAAATACGCAACTGTTTATGACAATACCGACGGGATTTAATGGATAAAAGATCTCAGTTAAAAGCTCGTTGAATCATTATTTCACCATTAGTAAGCCCGGCAACATTATTAAATGGGTTCTTACTATTTTCAGCTTCAAAGAACAATCGATCTTGGACTTTTACAGACGGATAATACATTATTATTGAAATAGCAAATGTAACCGCTAGTAAAACAAATATTTGTCATTGGAAACCGTGACTAACTGGGCCCTTGATAAATCAAGGAGTTGCTCAAGGTAAAACTAATTGCCCTGGAATTAGACCAACATAACTCACAAACACTTTAGCGATTACGCCATTTATAATTGGGACAAAAACAAAAGGAATAATAAATAACGGGTTTAAAACAATTGGCATTCCAAATAAAATTGGTTCGTTAATTTGAAAACAAGATGACACAGCTGATATTTTACCAGCCGTTTTGCTCTTAGCAGAACGACAACAAAGTAAACATATTAATGGCACACAAAACGTTGCGCCAGTTCCACCTAGATTAGAAACAGTATCCATTAGTGGAGAAACAAAAGCATTGTTAGCCCCATTATTAATATTGTCATATAGGTTGCTCGCCATAATGGGTTCAAAAATTCCTTGGAACGTATCAGGGTGAACCCCAATAAACCAACTTATACTTTCCAACCCTTTATAACCGACGATGAAGGCGTAATTATCTAGCGCGCCAGAAGTAAAAACTACTGCTATCGCATTTAAAATATAGGGAATCAATGGCATGCCTAACAAATAAACAACGATGAATCCTAAACCTGATCATAATAAAATAGATAGGAAAAAGGGGATCGCGATTAAAAAAGCTTGGCTGATTGCCTCTGGCATCGATTTAGAAACTCTAATAGTAATATTATATTTATAACTTCAATAGAAAATGTAAGCAGTTACTGCACCGATGATTAAACCAGGGAAAACACCTTGGGCACCTAGTGTGTTTTGCAATAACACACTACTGACATCTTTAACCTGAAAATCAATCGGGATTAAAGATACAGGTGCGATTGACATAATTAAATACGAACATATTGCACACATAAAAATTGTGTAAGGATTAATTTTACGATTTAAAGGCAACTTCTCGTTTAAAGCGATTGCAAAGGTTTTGGCTGTATGTCCACAAACAAATACCCCAATCATTCCATATGTAAATGAAAAAACTAAATGAGCGTAATATTTATAATCAGCAAAAGCTGCATTTTTTGATGCTAAGTCAGGAACAAATATTTCTGGCAAAGCATAACTAAAAACAAAAATGGAAGCAATCATAATTAAGATTGCTGCCCCTCCAAACCCATCAACAAGTGATTTGATAATTAGATTATTAGAAAACCTTGATAAATATCTTGATAACGGATAATAGATTTTCTTAAATTTCGGATTATCTTGGCTAACTGAATCTAATGTAAGTTTCATTTTTTATTTAATACGATTCTTGTATTCAATCTTAAGTTTTTTAAGATCAACATCTAGATTTTTATTAGTGATAACATCTCGATATCATAAAGCGCTAAGCTTGTCATATCTTTTTTGAGTTTTGAAATCCACAAAGAATAGACCATAACGTTTGTTATAACCGTTGGTTCAGCTGAATTGATCTTGTCAACTTCAAACATAGAATCCTTTGATATTAACACCTTCATTGATTGCTTTTAAGGTTCATTCTAAATGTTGTTTAATGAAATCAATTCGATAATCATCATTTAATTGGCTATTTTTATCAAGGTCTTCTTTAGCCCCGATGCCATTTTCAGATACATATATTTCATTATAGTTAGGATATTTTGCTTTAATTGCTTTCATAATATCGTAGATACCTTCAGCATAAATAGTTCAATCTCAATCTGTTGTAGGAATATTCGCTGGCGTAGCAGCTTCACCAATACCTTTAACTTTGTAACTTGATGTTCCTTTGTCGCCGGTTCCGTTATGAGAAATTTCACCTTCACCTTCGTAACCTTTATATCATGTTGGTCCATAATAATTAACACCTAAGAAATCCGTCATATCTTTGGTTTCGCGGAATATATTATGTTCAGCTTCGGTTGTTTCTAACTTACCGTCATATTGTGACATTAGTTTGGTCATTGTTGCCAATGTTTCTTTACTATAACCACCTGCAAAATTAGCATCCAGCATATAGTAACTAGCAAATACGCTACCTATTCTTGCCGCTTCGATATCAAGTTTATTGTTTTTATCAAATGGATATTTAGGTTGAAGAACATGAACGATTCCAACTTTAGAATCAAGTTTCATCCCCTTGAACATTTTCACTGCATAAGCGTGAGCAACCATCATGTTGTGCATTCCTTGGATTGCTTTATCTAATCTTTTCATTTCCTGTGGTGGACATTCGCCTGAGATATATTTATCTCCGTTATAAACAAATGGTTCATTGAAAGTAGCGAATTTTTTAACTTTTCCGCCATATTCCTTAAAACATAATTCTGCATAAACTTGGAAATCTTTAATGGTTTGTTTACTTAATCAATCGCCTTGGTCAACAATCCATTGTGGACTATCAAAATGATGTAACGTAACCATTGGTTCAACGTTTTTACTAATACAGTAATCAATCAAACGGTGATAAAAAGCGATCCCTTTTTGGTTTATTTCTTTGTTGTTATGTGGAAATATTCTTGATCATGAAATTGATATTCTTATTCCGTTCATCCCTATTTTTTGACCCATATCAATATCTATTGGGTATAGTTCGTAAAAATTAGATGCTTCGTCAGCATTGAATCTCGACCCTTCGCGGTGGTAATAAGCATCTCAAACACAAGGACCTCTTCCGTCCTTCGATGTTGCGCCTTCTACTTGATAAGCGGCGGTAGCTGCTCCAAATATAAAATCTTTGTTAAATTTCGTGTTCATAATTTCCTCCATAAAATGATTATATCTACACAATTAAGCTTTTTTTACTTGTTTAGATAATTTTAACTCCACTGTTGAAGTGATAAAAAATAGCTTTTCGTATAACACATAATAAAGTATGGACTTATAAAACATTGTGTCAATATGAAAATGATTTCATAATATTAGGTATCTATACAATATAATTAAAAAAGAATATTATAATAAATTATAATATATCTAAATAATATTATTAATTAGAAAAGAGCAAAACTATGGATCACAAATGAATTGGTATTTATCGAAAAGTATCAGACTCAATTTATGATGGAACTTATGAGGATGGTTCAATCATTCCGAGTGAAAATTTTTTAGCACAAAAATATGGCGTGCATCGTTTGACGGCGCGGCAAGCCCTTAAAACATTAGAATCCCAAGGTTTAATAAAAGGGAAGCAAGGGCGGGGCTATTTCGTTACTAAGAACGAAACAAATATTGTTTTTAGTATTCATCACTTATTTCCAAATTTAAAAAGTACTTACAAGATTGATGAAACCACAATCAAAGATACTGCTATCGCTCAGGAGTTTTCCTTAAAGAAAGGCGATAAAATTATTCATATCAATGTATTACGTTGTAACGAAAAGGGAGAAGTTATTATTTATCAAGATTCATATATCAATCCTTTATTATTAAAAACTGATTATAGTGTAATCCAAATTAAGATAAACGGAATTTATAAATTTTTAAGTAATTTTACAAAATATCCTATTTCAATTGCCCGTAAAAAAATTTCATTTCACGAAAATAATGAAAAGGGGAAATTCAATATCCAAAGCGAATCTTTACTTATATTAGAAAATAGGTTGTACGACATTAGAAAAAATCAAATTGAATATGCTATTTATCGTTTTGATCCAAAAAACTTTAAATGGGAATTTACCGAATATATAAATCAAAAATAGTATTTTCTTATATATATGTGTTAATCGGTCGGTTTGAATCTATATTAAAATTTAAGCATTACGGAGGAAAACAATTATGCTTAAGGGACTAATTTTTGATTTGGATGGAGTGATTACTGATACAGCAAAGTATCATTTTATCGCTTGGCAAAACACAATTGAAGAAAAACTAAAAATAAAAATTGATGAATCTCATCAAGATAAAATTCGGGGGTTATCACGGATTGACACGTTGGATGAAATTCTAAATATCATTCAATATAAAAATAAAATGGATTTAAAACAAAAAAACCATATATGTACTATAAAAAATAAGATGTATGTAGACTTGATTGATAGCAATATCACCAAGGAGGACATTTTACCTGGAATTACGCAGTTATTAAAAGATGCGAAAGCAAATAACATTAAATTAGCGATTGCATCTAGTTCAAAGAATGCGACTAAGATTTTAAATTCATTAAGTCTATATGATGAATTCGATTTTATCGTTGATACCAATCAAGTAAAAAATGGGAAACCAAATCCAGAAATTTATCTTAATGCAGCTCAAGGTTTGGATCTTAGCGCTTCTGAATGCATGGGTTTTGAAGATGCTCCAGTAGGTATAGTTGGTTTAAATTCAGCAAAAATATTTAGTGTTGGAATTGGATTAAACAATGAGATAACTGATCAAGCAAAATTATTTTTCGACTCAACAGATCAGCTTAAATTCGAATCACTAAAAGAAAAGTTTATAGGTAATACAAATGGCATTTAATTACATAAAATATGATGAAGGTAAAAAAGAAAATAAGAATTGGATTATATCTGAAACCTCTTTTGACCTAGAAAATCAAGGTAAATTCGAAGCAATTATGGCTTTGGGAAATGGATACATTGGAACTCGTTCTGCTTTAGAAGAAGATTTGGCAAATAAGCATCCTGATTGTTTTGTTGCTGGAACCTTCAACACTGTTGCTGGACCAGAAGTTCCTGAGCTACCTAATGTTGCTAATATTTGAGATTTTAATTTAAAAATAGATGGCGAAGTTTTTAGAGCAACGAGTGATAAAGCTAGTCATTACTACCGTTCGCTAAATTTAAAGAACGGTGAACTTGTTAGAAAAAACTCTTGAAATAATAGTAAGGTTACTATTGAAACTAAACGTTTCGTTTCTTATGAAGACCTACATTTATTAGGTCAAATTATTGAGATTAATTGTAAACAAGATACTAAAATTAAATTTGTATCCGGCATTGATGGCCGCGTCACTAATAGTGGGGCGCAACATTTCGAAGACACTTATAGTTGTTACCATGATCGCATCATTAGTTATGTCCTTACTACAACTCAATCTAAAATTAATTTTGTTATTAATAAAAGCATAAGAGTCATTCTTAACGGCAAACCCTTAGAAATTGGTTCACGTTTAAGCTCAGTTTATGGTTATGACCGACGTTCTTTACTGGAACATTTAAACATTGATTTAAAAGCAAAAGATACGCTTGTAATCGAATTATTATCAACCATTGACACAACTAGAGATGTTGAATATCGTGATGAACCAATTGAATATAAAATGTTGCTAAAGAAAACAACAATTAAAATGAAAAAATTAATTAAATTAGGTTATTCAAATTTATTTGATCAATCAGCTAAAAAATGATCAACGTTTTGAAAAAACCACGAAATATTAATCAATACAAATAAAGATTGAGATATTATATCAACTCGCTTTGCTCAATATCATGCGCAGAGATTTACACCCGCTCATGATAATCGATGTAATATTGAAGCAAAAGGTTTTTGTGGCGAGGAATACAAAGGACATACTTTTTGAGATACTGAAATATTTATCCTTCCATACTTTATTTTTACTCAACCTGAAGTAGCCAAAAGTCTACTTGAACACCGTTATTTTGTTAAAAATTCCGCAAGTATCAAAGCGCTTGATCAAGGTTATGAAGGGTTTATGTGACCCTGAGAAACCTGTTGAAGTAATGATGGCGAAACGTGCCCGGTTTGAGGCGCTGTTGATCGTAAAGAGGGCGAACGAATTAAAGTTTGACCAGCTTATAATCAATTACATATCGGAACGTGTATCACTTGAGCTATTATGCAATATTATGCCGTTACTAACGATCAAGCATATATGGATAGTAAGGGTTATGAAATTATTATTAGAACAGCAGTTTTTTGACTTTCGCGACTTGAATATAATAAAACCAAAGATTTTTATGAAATAACTAAAGTTACTGGTCCTAATGAATATAAGGAAAATATTGATAATAATGTTTTCACTAATTACATGGTTCACTATTTATTAGCCAAATGTCAACAAATTATTATTGACAAAAAAACAAATAATAAAGCGATGTATCAGGCTCTAAGTAAATTTGCAGACCTAGATGTTGTTTTAAAGGATATTAAAACTAAGTTAGATAAAATGTATCTTCCAAAGGGCAATAAGGATGGAATCATTCCTGAAAACGATTCATTCCTATCTTTAAAAACATTGGATATGGACAAGTATAAAACAAATCCAGACCAATTATGACAGGATTATACGTTCCCAGAATTAAATGCTTATCAAGTTTTAAAACAAGGTGACATCGTCGCTCTCTTCTATACATTGGGATTCTTGTTTGATAAAAAAACCATTCAAGAGAACTGAAAATTTTATGAATATCGTTGCTTCCATCATTCTTCATTATCTTTAAGCATTCATGCTACAACAGCTAATTATGGCGATGATAAAGCATTGGCTTATAACTTCTTTTTAAAAGCAAGCAAAATTGATTTGGGTGAAGATATGAGCTCAAGTGATAATGGTATTCATGCTGCTGCGATTGGCGGCATCTTAAAAATTGTTACCGAAGGCTTTGGCGGGATAAGTAACCAAGACAATAATTTCATTATTGAACCAAATTTACCAAACGAGTGAAATGATCTTAAATTCAATTTTCATTATCAACAACAATTATTTGAACTAAATATTAATCATAAGAAAGTTACAATAACTAATCTTTCTAAAAATCCGGTTTCAGTAAATATTACCTATCGTGATAAACCAATTGTAATTAAAGATAAAATTACTTTAGATTATTAAACAAATATATTCCATTAAAATAGATAGTCCTCTTTGGATTGTCTATTTTTAATGCTTAGTCAAACCCGATATTAACCTCATTTATATCGTATGGTTAAAAAACTTCAATATGTTTGATTTGATTAAGGTATAATAAATTATCAAAAACAAGAGGGTATATAAATGAATATAGACAATAATAAAGACAATATAATTGAACCAACAATTATCGAAGAAGAGCCATCTGAAGAAGATCTTAATGAAAACCCTATCGATAAGGATGAGCAAGAATCTATTGATTCATCTTCTGAAGCTAAACCTGCAGACAAAGAACAGCCAATTAATGAAAATAAACGTCTTGTAGTTCCAACAAAGCGACATAATCCCGAAGCAGATAATAAAGATATTATTAAACTAATTAAAATCAATAGTAAATCTGTTCTATTTTATGAACCAAGCTTCACGCGTGACGGTGTTACTTATAAATTAAAAGAAATTAAGGTTATTGACACACCGGTTGTTGGTGTTCAAGGAAAATACATAAGTAAGGATTCACTAGAAATATTAATTAATTTTAAAACCGATTCATTGATTGTTTTAAAATATGGAACTAATACTATTTTATGACGTAATAAAAAAGGAACTATTTTAACCAAAGAAAATAACAAAGTAATTAATGCTACCAACTTTCATTTAAACACTAAGTTATCGCTTAAGTTAAATGACTATCTAGAAATCGTTAACAATGAATGCAAGTTAGTCGTTCAAATGAATGTCTTCTATAATCAAGCAGTAGATCAAAACACTAAATTAGTTTGAATCATTAATACCCTAACTAATAGTTTAGTAATCAAATTAATTCCAACAGTTAAATATGAAAAATTAAATCGTTCAATTGTTAATAGTAACCGTAAAATGTGCGGCGAATTAAAATAAATTATAATAAACATTTTTAAAATCACATCCCTGCAAACAAAAAGATTCCAACTTATAAGGTGCGGAATCTGTCTTTGCTTTATTGTTTAGATTAAAAATAAGGAGTAAATAAAATGAGTAAATTATATAATGAAGTAAAAGCGATTGACTCCAAGTTCGCTTCAATCATCAACGGTATTTGCCAAGATCACAAAAATGAAATAGAAGATATTATGGAAACTATCGCAAAAGAAGTTTTTAGTAAAAGCTGACATAATAAATTTAAACTAGAGAAAAAGATGATGCACAAGGATGGCAGCGCTTGATTAAACTATAGTATGATCCAAAATACTGAAAAAGCAAATATATTTCAATTTAACATTGATTTTTTTGTTCTAGTTACTGCTAAGCCAAAAGCTACTAATGATGATTGTTTTGAACTAACTAGAAACCTAAAAAATATCATTAAAACTTATTTCGCTAAAATGCAAATTAATGATAAAGCAGCTAAATTTAACAAAAGAGTAATTCGCTTGTATTATCCCAATAAAGCCATTGGTGATGATGAAGAAGTCAACTATACTATTGATATCGGCATTCATATCCTATGGAAAGAAAGGGAGCTTACATATCTTACTGAAAATAATAACGTAAGTAAAAAACCCTTTGAATACCAAAGAGAACTTACTTTTAAATATAATGAACTTGAAGCTCCTGATGGATTTAAAGATGCATATCGTTGAGCTCTTAAGAGCTTAAAATATATCCATTATTATACTAACCCTAATAATGCCGATTTAAACAAGGCTATGGAACAAGATAAATTTTTAAGTTTAGCTTTTGAGATAACAAGTGAAGTAGCTATACAAAATTTTAATCTTAATAATAAAAGAGTAAAACGACGGTTAATTTGCGAAGCAATTGAAAGAAAATATTTGGATAAAAAATAATTTAATAAAGCTTTGCTTATCTAGTAGCTTTCATTGATGCTCATAAATCTTTCAAAAATGGATTTCTAAGATGATCATAGAACTAAAAAGTTTGTTGTTTGATTCTTAATTAAATAAAGAATTTATCATATCTTGTGGTAATATAATTACGAAAAATAATATAGTTTTATTGGTTTAACCTTATTTATAATATTTGTATGCGGGACTAAAATACGAGTGTTATCAAAAGTGTTGGACACAATAGGATTGTATTATTTTCTATAATGATTTCCAGTTAATTATTTCTTCCACTAAGTTAGAAATGTAAGCGGGATTAATTAAGGAGCAAAACAATGAATAAATGAGAGTTACTAATGGCAAACAAAATATTTAAACTAAATAAATTAATGGCGAAACATGAAACGACTAAATGATCTTCTTTAATCGCTTCAGCCTTACTTAAACCAATATTCGCTATTTCACTTGCAATCGTTTTAGGAACCGCAATCGGAGCCGGCGTTAACACTAATAACTATAACGAATATAATGCATTTCATGAGATGTATTCATTAACTGAGCAATATTCAACAAAACCCACACTTAATTGAGAAACTACTTTAAAAATTCAAAATAAAACAGCTAAGATAGCTTCTTCATATGCTAAAAATGACCATATTAAAAGTAACAACGTTACACTATTGGAATTCGAAGCTAATGTCGATCAAGCGGCGGCGGCGAAAGACGCTAGTTGAAGCGACGCTACTGCTTATCATAATTATCTAAAAGACCAATCTAACCTTCGTTATATCTATGCTGGGACATCAGCATTTATCGGTTCTACTGTGTCTGCCGTTATCTTTTCACTAATAGTGTTGCTTTCGGGCGGAATGCTTTATAAAATAAAAAGATCTGATAAGAGCAAGAAGTCTAAATTAGCGAGCGTTGTTAGTTATGAGGAAGCAACTAACGGGATATTTGCAGAACCGTCTTAGAACATTAATTAACTAATTACTGAAACTAGAATTATAGTTTCAGTAATTTTAATAAAATTTATCATATAATGATAGTATATTTTTTATAAACTTTTAGAAAAACGAGGCATTAACATGAACAATGAATTAGGCATAAATTGTATTCGAGAAACCAAACTTAGGAATATTGATATTAACGATAGTTTTTTTGACTCTCTTAAAATTGGTTACCCTGAATTTGAAAAATCATATCAAAAAAATATTGATAGCGAATGTTTTGTACAATTAAACGAAGTGGGCGAAATCAAATCTTTCATATCTTTAGTGACAGAAAATTTTAATGAAATTGATTTTACACCAAGTTTAAAAAAAGAAAAATATGTCGAAATAACTTCCTTTAAAGTAGATCCTTCTAAAAAAAGCTCAAGTGAGAACTTCATTGATTTAGCTATCCATTACGCTCTTAGTAAAAAAATTTATAACCTTTATTTGGTCATCCATGATAAATATGATAAATCAATTGAAGTTCTAAGCCAATTTGGATTCGCTAAATATGCTAAGGATAATAAGACGGGAGATTCTGTTTACGTTAAAGAATTAAAGCATCAAAGAGATAATCCAAGTTTATATTATAATTTCCCATACGTTAAAGTTTGAGATAGTAGTTTTTTTGTTTTAGGAATATTACCACGGCATCATTCGAACATGTTCCCTAAATATAAATTACGAGATGAAAATAACATGTTAACTGCTACCTCAGTCTCTAACGGAGTAACAAAAATTTATTTAGCAGGAATGAAAGAAGTCGATTCAATCAAACATGGAGATCTAATTTTTATCTATCGAACTAGTGGCGGAAAACAATCTAAATATAACGCAGTTGTAACTTCTGTTTGTATCGCAGAAGAATATCGACGTATTTTAAGTTTTAAAAACTATGAGGAATTTGCCACATATTGTCAACCTTATGCAACTTTCACAGAAGCGGAATTGTTAGAATTCTATGAAAGTAAAAAATACCCCCATGTTATTAAAATGCTTTATATCAACGACCTTCCAAAAAAGGTTAGTCGTGAGGAACTCTTAAAAAACGGTATTTTTAATGATTCGAAATATTCTGGATTTGCATCACTAACAAAATCAAAGGCTAGAAAACTACTTAGTCTAGCTGAGTACGATGATAAGAATATCATCATTGATTAAATCCAAATATTATTTCGAATCCAATTTATTTGGTTGCCCCACGCATTTTAAATAGGCCTTAGCACCCGAAATTAACTTAATTGTATAATTTGATTAATAAATAAAAAAAGCGCACTACGTAAGTTTAATCTTAAGTGGTGCGCTAAATAGTATATAAAAAAATGAATACTCACGCTCCGACCAAAGAGAACGAGTACTCGATAGTAATTATACACAAATTTTTAGAAATAGTAATATTTTTTTTATTTTTTAATTTAACCTTAAATTAAATGCGCTAATAGATTTATTCCTACATTAATTAAAAGTTCCAAAATGAGCACTCTAAAAAAATTAATTATTATAAAATAGGATAAAAGAAATAGACCCTGTACAGAGGTCTATTTCTTTTCATTTAAACTATTGTTTAAAGAGAGATCCCCGAATCACGGCTAATCTCTTATGCCCTTATAGTATAATACTATAAGCGAATAATTCCAAGAACTATTTTTTTATTATGAGAAATATTTATTTCAATCTGCATGGCCTTTAATATATCTAAAAATTTCACTTTTGGAAAATGTTACATTTTCAAATTCATAAATTTCTCTTTTGTCGATTTTTATATTCTCAATAAAAGCTTGCTTGGAATCAGCTTTATTTTTCATTGTAAACCATACTAAAAATTTCTCAATATATTTCTTTTTTAAGGAATCAGAAGGTTCAAAACCCATTATTATATATTTCAATTTGTTTTTTATGTCATTAGGGAATTTCAATTGCTCAATGCCTCCATTAATAAATTCCTTAATTTTACTATCGGGATTAAACAATAATAAGAAATCAACTAAATTAGAAAATGTTATTCTTGAATTTTTTGCCTTAATTGATTTTATATATAAATTATACCCTCAGTTTAATGACCAATTATTTTTAGTATATTTAATATTATACAAAATATTATTATGGCAAATCGTATTACGAACATCCAATAACATCAATAGTAAATCATTAAAAAAATCAAAATTTTCTGATAATTTAGGATTCTTATTTGCTGGTTGCATTTGGTCTAAAGTATTCATTACAATATTAATATTTGCACATCTTAAAAAATTAATTGTCGTCCCGAAGCTTCATGTTAAGCATAAAACCCATAAAGGAATGCTATTTAAATCGTTATCCTCATTAACAACATGGCGGCAGAATTCTTTATTCAAAGCAAATTCAGATAAGCTTTTTTTAAATTCCCGATAATTAAAATTGATAGTTTTATAGGGGTTATTGAAAATATTTTTTCTAAGATATTCATCGCCTAAATTAAAAAGTAACCCATCTTGTACTTTATTTAACTCCAACGTCCAATAGATTAGTGCTGAATTAACGCGCCTTTCGATGCCTTGTATTTCATTTAAAACTAATTTAGAAATTTTCCGATCAAAATTAAATAAATCAATAAACATTTGAAAGTTTGCATCCTCGCGAAATAAATTATCCTTTTTGCCGCCGTCTTTAAAAAATGGATCCTTAAACCCATTTACGATATTATGATAATTAAAATTTTCTAAATATCAACGATATTTACTATTCGTATGTTCGTCAATTTCTTTTTCGTTGATTAAGTTTCTATCAATCAGTAATTGAATTTGCTGATCAATTGTTTTAAATTCTTTCATTATATTAATAACCCTATATAAATTCTTTATTTAATTTGATTATACCATAATGAATTAAACTATATATATAGGTTTAATAGTTAAAAAATAACTATGTTTTTTTCAGCGACTTGTAATTATTTATTACTAGCAAGATAACTAAAAAAATAGTTCTAAAATTATATCCAAACCGATTGATCCTGTTGTTTAATAATTAAATTAATTACGCAAATTAGTTTTGGCTACAAAACATAATATTAAACCGATTAGTTGAGTTATACCCAATGGCAAAGCGCAAAGAATTCCAGCAGCTATTCCGATATTACAATCCACTTTATGACATTGGATAGCGGTTTTTAGTCCGCAAGCAAGCAATGATATCGCTACTATTACAGCGATTATTAAAGTGACAATAATCATTAATTCTACAATTGTTATCGAACCATTTGCAAAGCTGAAAATAGCAGGAAAGGGTGCTTGATTTTTAATTCCAATCGACACTACAGTTAAAACGACCAATAATATAGTACCTACTAAAATAAGCCATAGTAGCTGATTGACAGAGGATTTTGCTTTAGTACAACCATTCTTTTTTTTATTATCTTCTAGTAGCGTGTGCAATTGTTCTTTCATCGATTCTATTTCAATAGTGTAATTTTTTGTGTTCATCATTAGTACCCTTTAATAATATTAATTTTATCATAGAGACATTAAAAAGTTATGCTGGGAATTAGTCTATTCCCAAAAAAATACTATCTTATTAAGATAAAATAAAATGTTCCTAAAATAACTCCAAAAGCGTCGTTAGCTTTTTTACACGATTTTATAAAATGATGTTATTTAAAACAAAACTAAGTAAAATGTAACTTGCATATACAATTATATATTATAATCTAATTATATTAAAAAGGAGGTTGATTATGATATTAAGCATAAATAATGTGTATGACTACCAAAAATTAATTAGTTATGATCACAATAGTATAAAAAAAGACTTCACGTTGATTTTGCAAATTCCAAATCGCTATTGCAAAAAAACGGTCTAGCATCAATTTAAATATCTATTGTGATCAATTAAATACGCATATACTAACTGTATATAACAACATAGTTACCGTTAACTAAAATAACGGTAACTATGTTGTTTAATCTACTTATGATGTATAAAAGAAAAACTCTTATTACTTCACTCAACAAACATTGGGTGACTAATAGGAGTTTTTGTACTTAATGATTTATCTTGGTATTTTAGTTAGAGCGATGGCGTCGCTAAACCCTTTCCCAGCAGATTCATTTTTTTGTTTATATTTTTCTTGTTGAATCATTGGGAATGATAATAATAAATGAGATAATAAATATACTGTTTCTGTTTGAATCATTAACGATTGAACAACATTACTTTGAATTTTATCAATAAACTTAAACTTGTTAAGTGAACCGAATGAGCCATATTTACATTTAACAATAATCATTATTCGGCCGTTGCATTTATATAAGAACAGATGTTTCAAAGCGTTTTCACCAACTAATTTAACTAGGTTCTCTTGGGCAAGCGGCGTTAAGAACATTCGCACTTTAACTTCATCGTTTGCTAGCAATTTAAAATTATGGTCAAACTCTTGACTCTCTAATTTTACTTTTTTTAGATTGCCTTTAATTGGATGGGCATTATGTGTGATATTAATTTCACTTTCATTAATCACGTCAGTGTTTACTTCAAGGAAAATAAATTGTTCATTTTTATATTTCTTACGGTATCCGTCTTTATCATGTTCAAGCGTATATAAACGTAGTTTTAAAGAAGTTATTGTAAATGGATTGCTATCAATTTCCCCGCTATAAGTTTTTGCAAATTCATTAGTGCGATCATAAGATCAACCTTGAAATCAACCAGTTGTATGAACTCATTTGATTGCATTTTGTTCTTCTACGCTATGTTCGATTTCTTTATCATTAATAGAGATTCAATTAAGTGACTCTAAACTATTAAAGATTGCTGAAATTGCTTCTGTGGTTTGAATTTGTTTTGTCATCGATGCCGCATATCTTGCACCTTTAAAATAAAATATGAAATCTAATCCAATTAGGATTAACCCAATTATAGCAAGGACCACACCAAGTGTGGAGATACTATCTGTTTCACTAGAAACAACATAGGCACCAGCTGCAATAAGAATTATTCCTAAAACTCCAAGAATAATCATTGTAATTTTTGAGTAAGCTATTTTTTTAAATTTTGACATGTCCTTCAAAATTTTACCATTTAAATTTTTTGCAACATAATCGTTGATAACTGGCTCAATCGTAGTTCCAATTTCGCTAAACTTTTTATAATCTATATATTTGTCCATTTTTTTCTCCTTAAATATCATATTAAATATAGCATAATAATTAGGAAAATTTTATTAAAAATTTCCGGTTTTCCTTGGACGGATACTCACCTTCCATTATAATCAAAATATATAGAATATATTTATTAAAAATCAAAGGAGACAATATGAATAATGTAGTAAATAATTTACCAATCACTTTAGAGGATATTTTAGAAGCAAAGAAGAAAATCGGTTCAGATATTATTGTCACTAATTTAATCTTTGCTGATAAATTAAGTAAAATTTTAGGGGCTGAAATTTATATCAAACCTGAAAATATGCAAAGGGTAAGATCATTTAAAATAAGGGGAGCGTTAAATAAAATTTATTCTTTAACCGAAGAAGAGCGAGCTCGCGGAGTAATCGCTCCTAGTGCTGGTAATCATGCTCAAGGTGTCGCTTTTGCAGCTACCTCACTAAATATTAAATCAACTATTGTAATGCCTAAGACAGCACCGCAATCAAAAATTACTTCGACCATTTTTTATGGCGGCGAAGTAATCTTGGCTGATGGCAGTACTTTTGATGAAGCTTATGATTTAGCTAAAAAAATGGCTGATGAAAAGGGTGCAACATTAGTTCATGCTTTTGATGATCCCAAGGTTATTGCGGGACAAGGAACGATTGGTGTCGAAATAATTCAGGAATTACCTAATGTTGATACCGTCTTTGTACCAATCGGTGGTGGTGGTTTAATTAGCGGGATCGCAATCGCGATTAAATCAATTAATCCTAATGTTAGAATTATCGGAGTCGAGGCTGAAAATTGTCCTTCAATGCAAGAATCAATCAAAGCTGGACACCCCGTTAAAATTAAATCAAAGCCTACTTTAGCAGATGGAATCGCTGTTAAGGCGCCATCTAAATTAACCTTAGGGATTGTTACAAAACTAGTTGATGAAATTGTTACTGTCTCTGAAAGCGAAATCAAGGATGCAATGTCGTTCCTAATAGAAGAATGTAAATTGGTCGCAGAAGGTGCTGGGGCCGTTGCTACAGCAGCGATAATATCTAATAAGGTCGATATTAAAGATAGAAAAGTTATTTCCCTTCTTACAGGTGGGAATATCGATACCAACAAAATGATTGAATCCTTAGAAAAGTCTTTAACAAGTAAGGGAAGAAGACATGTTATTAGTATTGATTTTGATAAAATTAAATTCAGTGATTTCATCGAGTTTATTAACCCTATCAATGCAAAAGCATATTTGTTAACTGGCGATGATATTGAAGAATTAGAAGAATGTAGTGGTCCACAGAAAATGGCAATATACACGATTAAACGAGATGAAATAGATATTATTTCAAAGTGAATTAAAAATCATTAAAGTAAAAACCTATCAGATGAAACTGATAGGTTTTTACTTATTTAAAATTATTATTCTAGATATTTAATAGCTGTGCCTGAAACAAAGAATTGTAACATTGTGCCTGCTAATTCTGAAACTTCAAAACGAACTGCGATAATTGCATCAGCCCCCATTGCTTTAGCGTCGTTTTCTAATTCAGTCAACACTTCTTTTCTAGTGTCTAATAGCATAGTAGAAAATCCACCGATTTTACCACCAACGATTGATTTTAAACCTGCTCCCACTTGACTAAAAACGTTTCTAGATTTCACTGTTGATTGCATTACAATCCCTAGTGTTTGATATTTTTTATCATTAAATTCATTTGCTGTACTTATTAACATTTGATTCTCCTTTTATATATCTAAATTATACACTTGTTAACTATGTTGTTATAAATCATATAGTGATTAAAAAATAATATTTGAGGTTTAGCAAATATTGCTTATAATAATATAAAAGGAATTAATATGACTATAACTAAATTAATGGAAGCAATCAAACCGTACGATCGGATTATGGTCGCTTACCTTTCGAACACGTGTCCGGCTTGCCATCAAATGCAACCTATTTTAGCTGAACTAAAATTACCTCATATTAAAATAGTTTCTGAAGAGGAACAAATGTTAACTATGATGAGCGGCGTGAGCGCTTTACCAACCTTTGTTTTTTATCATAACGGTTTAGAATACTATCGTTCAACTGGCGTTAATCACCTTCAACGTCTACAGGAAATTTATGAAATGGAAATAAAAACTAAAAAAAACAAGAAAAAGTAATTACTACTTTTTTGCTTTTTTTAGAATATTTAATTTGATTATTTCTTCTTCGTTAAGTAATTCATTTTTATCTAAAATAAAAAACATTCTAGCATAAATTTTATGTGCTAAATTATCAATGAATTTATAATGTTTTTCATAATATTCGTCCATTAAAACTTGCTTTTCAACATTGACATGATCAATCATACTGAAAAAATACAATAAGTAATCCTTTAGAAAATAGATAAACGATTCATCCAAATTATTTAAAATGTTTTTAAATCATACAATGTCGTCTTCCGATAAACCTTTGTCCAAGAAAAAATTTGTTTTTTGATTCATGCGGCGCATATTCAAATACACTTGAGTTATCGGTTGGTTATTTAAAAATAAACAAGCAAACAATTCTTTGTGATGATTATAACTTTTTTTGTGGTGTTGCGACCATACACTTAAAATTCGATCGTCAACTACAAACATCGAACATTCTCTCGCGAATTTACGAATTTTTCGATCTGAAAACAAGTTAAAGGTACGTGCAAATTTTTCTTCACCTCTTATCATATATGAATTATAGCTATAACTTATAGCCCTCATAATGTTTTCGTTGATATCTTCTTGTTCTAATGTTTCTTGAATTAATTTTAGTTGGAAGGAAATAAAGTGTAACAAAACATCACGATTCTCTAATTCAACAAATTTTTTATAATTAATATTCGGCATATGGTAAGCAAGGATTTCTTGAAATAAAATACCATATTCTAAACCGCGATCAATCATTAAATGATCAATCAAAGATAACCGATAGGGGTTTTCATAAGAAGCGATTTTTTTTAGTACCGCCTGATATTCCTCGCGATTAATTGATTTAGTTTTGGGGAATAATTGTCTTAATTCAAGCCCAGCTTCACTAATCACTCAATTATTAATTTTTTGATTTTCTTTTTTTTGCAATTTTGTTGTAGCTAAATGGCATAATTTTAGAAGGAAAAATTCTAAATCCTTATGATTTTGCTCAAGACCTATTTTAAATTCATCCGCCATATTTTTAGTCATTTTTAGTACCTTTTTTTAAAAATTTAACAACAATGGCTCGTTCGCATTCTTGCCGTATTTTTCTAATGTAATTACCTTCTAGAACAATTTCTTTTACTCATGATTGATTATGTTTTTTAAAACGTTTGTCATCATGCAACGTATTTTTAATTTTATCATAGATAATATCAAAAATAACGGTCCCTCGATGGTTAATCACTCCAATATCAAAGGAATTAGTACCTTTATCATAATCAAGTCGTGAATTCTTATTAATAAATAGATTATCTTGATTAAAGGTGCGATATTTTTTAGCAAAATTAGAGTTCCCTAAACGAGCGTTACATGTCTTTTCCAACAGTGTAATATTACCAATGGTGTTAACTCACTTATGGTGCAGGTTTCGATAATCACTACCTAGCTGTTTCTTTCAATCCGAACTCACATTAATCTTTAACGGCATAATATGCTCAATTGTTAAATCCTTAGTATTGAATTGTTCTCACGCAATTGTATGTTCGTGCTCCATGTCGCGTAATGCATTTTCCACGATGAACATTAGCAATTTTGCTTGCAACTTTTGGTTTGAAGACTTATTGTTCTGTGTCCCAACAAAATTACTTCTTAAAAATTTATTTTTAGCTTTCGTATAATTTTCTTTCCCCATAAAACGAGTTATATTAACAAACTCTATACCAATGTCCATAATCATTCTTTCAAAAGATAAGTAGCGGTATGGAAGGTAAGGTTGGTTGGGAATAATAACAAAAAAATCTAATAAAAAGAGACTGATTATCGTATCTCTTAAAGTTCCGATATTACTATCTTTAGGTGACTGTGAAATTTTAGCAATAACTTTAGAATATCATTTAGCATTAGTATGGATTACATAATTGTAAATAGCATTGTTGCCATTTTTGATTTCATCCATAAAATATTTATCTAAATTGCACAAGTACAATATTTTAAGAAAACATTCGTCAGAATATTTTTTATAAAAATGAGCAATTAATTTTTCAATTTTATTGTGTTTAACAGTATAATTTTCACCTACATCTTCAAGAATAAAAGCTTTGGTTATCATTCCTAAATGGCAAATATATTGACTATTTGTTTTGTTAAAAAATAAGCCGAGATTTTCTTTCTCTAAGTTTCCCGCCTTATGCTTGATAAACAATTTAAATGATTTGAATCATTCAATGTCATTATTCCAGATTGATTTTTCCACTTTTCTGTACCCTTATTTCTAATGTTGTTTTAATTATTTTATAAATTTAAATTCTTTTCACGGACTAACGTAATCTAAGAAAATTAAATCTTCACCTAATAGTTTTCCAACAAAATTCTTTTTACCTTCGTTCGGCAATGTTTCCGTCACGATATGTAACTCGCCTTTATATCTACCGTACTTGTCATTTAAGACAACAACATCGCCACGTTCAAATGTTTTATTATTATATTTTCGAGGTGGGATTGTTCTATCTTTATAAACAACTCTTGGCATTGTACTTCTAATCATATAATCTGAATAGTCACCTCTGATTTTATGTCCCATCAATGAATCTTTGCTTTCTTTAAAATCAAAGATAATCTCCTTTTCTAGGGGAGTCACTTTTGAATCTAAATTAATTTTAAAATTAATTCCTGTTTTATGGAGTTGCGATAACGCTTCTAATTCTTGATCAAAAGCGGGTTGATTACTAATGATGATGTCATCAACAAGATCGGTTGCAATAAAATGTCTTGCTTGTCATTCCAATGGTTTATCACGGTGCATTTCGATGGTTGGTAAACCTTCTTTTAACGGCCAAGGGCCCTGAGCTTCAGGATTAGCACTTGATACAAAAGCTGCTACCAAGCATTTTTGTTGGTGTAATTTTTGAGAAGCATCAGCAAATAATTTAAAAGATAACCCGGTATATTTTTGCGGATAAAAATTATGACAAGCAATGATGTTGGTTGGGTTCCCTTTATTTTCAATGATACGTTCCATAATATTTGTAAAGGTGGAAGCATTAATTTCTAACTTCATCCCTAATTTATTATTTGAAATTTTAGCTTCAGGTTTGCCACCAAAATCTTCATCAAGCCGAATTCCGGTCGCTCCAATTTCTTTAAAAAACCCAATGTCTGTACTGGCAATTTTTAACTCTTTAAAAACCGCTGGGTTAACATCTAAAATAACTTCAAATCCCGCTGTTTTAGCGTGAGTACAAATCCTTTTAAATTTACTTAAAACGGTTTTGCTATCTTCACCCACTTCAAGTAGGTTCATAAAAATTCTCTCAAAACCAAATCCTTTGGCTTTATCGATATAGTCAATGCATTCCGCCTCACTAAAGTGTTCTGGATATACAGAAATTCCTAATCTTTTAGACATAATACACCTCATTCTATATTT
>JAACJV010000019.1 GCA_021378535.1 Ureaplasma sp. Hg1
TAAATCTGAAGATAAAAGAGATTATAAACCAGAACGTAAATGAGAAAATAAATCTGAAGGTAAAAGAGATTATAAGCCTGCTCGTAAATGGGATAATAAATCTGAAGATAAAAGAGATTATAAACCAGAACGTAAATGAGAAAATAAATCTGAAGGCAAAAGAGATTATAAGCCCGCTCGTAAATGGGATAATAAATCTGAAGATAAAAGAGATTATAAACCAGAACGTAAATGAGAAAACAAATCAGAAGGTAAAAGCGATTATAAACCTGATCGTAAATGAAGTAATAAACCAAATGATAAACGAGACAGTAAACCCGAGAGTAAACGAAACTACAAACCCGATCGTAAATGAGATAATAAAAATAAAAAATAATAATTTAAAAAATTATTTTGATCATAAATTATCTTTGTAAAAACAAAAGTTGTAATTTACTAATGATATCCTTTTGATAAGATATTTTATAATGCGATATATTAAACTACAATAAACATGTTTTGAAAACTTTGAGAACTTATAAATAAAGGAGTACATATGAAAATAACATATTCAACAAATGATAAAACAACTAAAGAAGAATTAAATATTGATGATTCAATAAAAGCTTTACAAAACTGTATTGAAGAATTTGAAAAAATTAATAAGGTTACATCATTAAGCCTTGAAGATTGTAATTTAACTGTTATACCTAAAGCAATAGGTAATTTAACTACTTTAAAAGTACTAAAATTACATAACAATAAATTAATTGAATTACCCAAGGAAATAGCTAAGCTAATAAATTTGAAGGAGCTAAGATTACATAATAATAAATTAGCTGAATTACCTAAAGAAATCGGTGATTTAACTAATTTAGAATTATTGCGTTTGGATAATAACGAACTAAGTGAATTACCTAAAGAAATCGGTGATTTAACCAATTTAACAGAATTACAATTAAGAAGTAATCAACTAAGAAAAATTCCAGAAGAACTTGGTAACTTAAACAAATTAGTAAAGTTGACTTTGAGTAATAATCTTTTAATTTCGTTACCAAATGAAATTAATGGTTTAATTAGTTTAGAAAAATTATCATTAAGTAATAACCAATTAAACACATTACCCGAAGGAATTGCTGGTTTAACTAGCCTAACAAAATTGTTATTAGGTTACAATAAATTAAGTAAATTACCTATAGAAATAGGTAAACTAATAAGTCTGAAAGACCTTCAACTAAATAACAATCTATTAACCGAAGTACCTCATGAAATTGGTAGCTTGAGTGGTTTGAAAATGCTTTGGTTGGATAGTAATAAATTAAGTGAGTTACCTAAGGAAATTGGTAATTTAAGTAGTTTAAGAAAACTTTGAATAAGTAATAACAAATTAACTAAATTACCAAAAGAAATAGGTAATTTAAATGGTTTAAGAAAGTTGTGATTTGATAATAATCAATTAGTTGAATTACCTCAGGAAATTGGTGGATTAACTGCTTTAGTATCGTTGCATTTAAATAACAATAAATTAGCTGAATTACCTAAAGAAATCGGTAATTTAATACATTTAAAAAGGTTATTATTGAACACTAACAAATTGACTAAATTACCAAAGGAAATTGGCAATTTAACTAGTTTGAAGTTCTTTTGATTAAATAACAATAAGTTAAGCGAATTACCTAAAGAAATTGGTAATTTAAGTAGTTTAAGAAAACTATGATTAGGTAATAATGAATTAAAAGAATTACCGCAAGAATTAAGTAATTTAAATAAATTGCGTTTGGATACTGACGGATCTAGTAAATTAGAAGAAGCACCTGAAGAAGCATAACTTATAAAATAATAAAAATGGACAACTTAAAAGAGTTGTCCATTTTTATTAGTATGATATATCTATATTCCTACCGCTATCACATTTTGTGTTACAAACAACTTTAACGACCGTCTAAGGCGGTTAACTATAATTTGGTGGTTAAGTTACCTAATCGGCATTTTTGATGTTACCGGGGTAAATAAGCAATCTTTTAATATTTTACTATAAATCGGTTTTAACCCCTAGTATAAAATTTGTTGTGGAGGAGCTCTTATTTATCTTTAAAAAATAATGAAACTAAATAAATAAAGATAAGACCCAATCGTCTTATCTTTATTTATTTAGCCTCTTAAGTTTAAGTCTTTAATTAACTTTCGATATCTATTGATGTCGCTATGTTCTAGGTATCTTAATAACGCTTTACGTTTCGATACTTTCATATAAAGACCTCGTTTAGAAATTTTATCTTTTTTATTTTTTATCATGTGTTCAGTTAATGATTTAATTTCTGAAGTTAAAATTGCTACTTGAACTTCAGTTACTCCGGTATTGGTTTTTAACCCTCCGTATTTTTTTACTAAATCAGCTTTTAATTTTTTACTAATTGCCATAATTTGAATTCTTCCTTTCATATTTGATTAAACTAATTACTTCGTGAAAAAGAGGAAGGCTTTGGCCACCAGGTAATAGTCTTATTAAATATAACATATTATGCTACAAATGTAAAACATTATAAAAAAAAGATAGCACGATAGTGCTGTCTTTAATGTCAAATATAAATATCTAACCTATGGCTAATTAAGCTATATTAATTTCGTCTTCTGCGTAGATTGGTTGCCCAGAATCGTAGTCATATGGTTGACCGTTCTTAGTAGCTCGGTAAGTTCCAACATGGCGTTTAATGTCTACAACATATTCACACATTTGTCGTCTCACTTCCATAAAATCATCATCTTTGTTTCGACGAATGAAAATATCGTGTAACTGTAAAGTGCTATCTTCGTAAGTTTCTCCAGATCCATCTGGGAACGGAATAAACGAGTTTAGTTTCCAAGTTGTTTTTAATTCTTGGTGATAGATGTTTTCGTTAAACATAAGTTCTAATTTATCTTTAACTGTTTCATCCATTCGTCGTCAGTCTAATAACAAGTGGCCTTCTTGAATATCTACTAATCAACGATCTCGTTCATTTTCCATACCTTCTCTTCTCATGTCGTAAGAAGTTTGAATGATGGTGTTTTGTTGAACTAACGAAATTAATCTCTTTATTTCATCATAAGATAATGCTTCGCCTGTTTGTTCTTTACTAGTTAAATAAGCGTATATTTCTTCATTGCTGATAAGAATACTATTTTCATTTTTCTTGGCAAAGTAATTTAACTGATTGTCAATAAAATTCATATAATTGATTTTCCTTCCTATATCAAATTTTCAAACAAATATTTGTTTGCAAAAACCGTATTTTAGTACTAATTTTTACTATTTAATTATAACATACATTATTTTGCTATATGTAGAATGAATAAGAATATTAAAAAGTTTTTTTAATTCCTACATTACTTTTAGTAAGGAATATAAATGTATCACGTTATAAAATAGCGTTTAAGTTATAAAATAATTGAAATATCAAATATTATAAAGCAATAAAAAAAATCTAATTTAATAGATTTTTAGTATCTTGCTTCCTCATATTCTTTGAACCATTTAGCAAATGGGTCATTACGTAAATCTTGGTTTTCACGAACAATATCAGGATCTTTGATATTACGGGTAATTGGTTTCATATCCATTCGTGGTTGTGTACTAGATGAATCACATTGAAAAATGCTAGTTTCAACTAATTTTTCAGGTTTGAATACTTTTGCAATATTAATACTTTCATTTATAGCTACCCGAATAATTTTAGGTTCTTTTGATGTTAAGTCATCAAACTTATTAAATTCATTAGGTACTGGAGTAGTTCCATAACTTGCTAGCATTGTCATTTCTTTTGATTTCTTATATGAGGGTTGTGCTTCCATAAAACGGGTGTTTTCATTTTCAACATCAATAAAAGATAAGTATGGAGCTGGATTTTTAGTTAAAAAAATATTTTCATCTTGACCAACTCATTTTGCTTTTGCCAATTCGTTTTTATAAAAATTACTAAAACGATAAATTTTACCGTATTCAGTTTTATGGACAGTTTTATAATCAACTCCATTTATTAAATATCGTGAACCATCGTAATGATCGCCTGCTTCGCGTCCAACAATATGGTGAACAGATGGGCGAATTTTACTTGGCTTAGGACGTTGTTGATTTTGCGTTGCATAGTCACTCAAACGAATTGTTTGTGGAGCTGGTGCTTGATAGTCAACATAACTCTTTGAATGACCTGAATAATACCCAGGAGCTTTCCCGGTTGAAGGGTCGATAAAATCATTCCCTGTTCTTTTTGCTTGTAAGTTGATATTACCAACATGTTGTCGTGGTTGACTATTAACGTATCCATCGATGTGTGTTTTTAAGAATGGCGTTGGTTCCTCTGGTTCTAATGTAGGTTGAACTTGAGATTGCATTAGTTGCGATTCTTGTTGCTGAGTTTGATTGCGTGTAGTCCGCGTACTTTCTCGATTATTAGTTTTTTTAAAACGTCCAAACATTGTATTCCTCCATATATGGTAATAAAAATATATATAAGTATATTATACATTAATTTTGCTTATAACTTGTGTCCCATTGGTAACTTATGGTATTTTTTAGCACTAGCAACATATTTTCCAATTTGTAACTTTAATTCTGTTTCGTCTTTAAATTTCTTTGGTTCTGCAATTAGTTTGTTAAAAACAACCGCTAACTTATGACCATACAAATCTTTTTCAAAGTCAATAATATGCGTTTCAATTAGTACTTCCCGCTGGGCATTAATAGTTAATGGGCGCCCAACAAAAGTAACTGATGGATATATTTTATTTTCGATTATTGTTTTAGTGATATAAACTCCGTTGTAAATCGGGATAAGTTTTTGATCCAAAACAAAATTAATAGTTGGGAAGCCTAAAGTACGACCGTGTTGTTTGCCTTTAATAACTTCTCCTAATCGATAGTAGGGTTGCATTAAATATGCATTAGCTGATTTAATTTTACCATTACTAATTTTTTTCTTAATTGTCGTTGATGAAAATTTATCAGTTGCTACAATTTTACAATTAAACAAATCATTTAGGATGGTTGTGTCTTTTTGATCACTCCCAAAAACAAAATCACTTCCAACGACAATTTTTTTAGGGTTTAATTGATATAAATATTTCTTAACAAATTCATAAGCTGTGCAATTATCATTTTCTAAATTGTAAATAATAATATCTTTTACTCCTAAATTTTCTAATTGACGAATTCTTTCATCTAATGGATATAACGTAAGATTTTTTTTAGGTATCGTTATAAATGTTAAAACAGTAGCTTTTTTAATATCATTGAAGAGACGCAAGTGTCCCTGATGTAATCCATCAAAAAAACCAATTACTAAATCATCTATTACTAAATCTAATTTTTCAATATTACTAGCATTAATGTTGTAAATCATAAATATCGTCAAGGTCCTTTGCATCATATATAGTATACGGTCCGCTTTTTAAACGAACAATTTCAGTAATTGTTCCATATGTATCTAATTTAGCTGCCAAATCGTGAGCAAAACTTCTAACGTAAAATCCTTTACTAACATCCATCACTAAATCAACTCGTCCTTTTCTTACATGGACAATTGTAATATTTTTAATTTCTACTAATCGTGGTTTTATTTCAACGGGTTGATTTTTTCTTGCATATTCATAAAGTTTTTTACCATTAACCTTAATTGCTGAATATTTTGGTGGTTTTTGGTAATATGGTTCATCCATAAAACTATCAAGGGCAGCAAGTAATTCTTCACGTGAATAATTATATGGCTTAGTAGCAACAACCTTACCTTCTAAATCATAGGTTTCTGTTTCATAGCCAAATTTAATGGTAGCAAAATAACGTTTATCATCCATGATTAAATGACTCAATTGTTTAGTGCCTTCATTAATACCTAAAACTAGGACACCTGATGCTAGTGGATCTAACGTCCCAGCGTGTCCTACTTTTTTAGCATGGTAGATGTGTTTTATTTTTTGAACCATATCATTACTAGTTCAATGGGTCGGTTTATTCATAACAAGAATGTTATTGTCTATATTTTGTTTCATAAAAATTATTATAAAACAAAATTAAATATTTGAAAATATTTTTATAAGTTAATAACTTTTACTTCTTCTAATATTTTAAAGATAAGGTCTTATAGCTCTGCTCAAAATAAGTATTTCTATAACGGATTCTAATGCCTTGGTCTGGTGATATTAATTTTATATTTTGATAAACTTACAACATATCCCATTTAAACAGACAGCAATATTTTTGGTACTTAATAATGGTGAACAATTAAGCTATCATTCCTTATTTACAATTATTCTAGCTAAATTATTATGATAAATTTTTTAATCAATTATCATGTAATCATAAATAATTTTATTATTGTTTGATAAAATCATAAATCGCGTGTAAAATAGTTTCGTTATGAGAAATATTTTAGGAAGTATAATAAAGGGCAATAAAGCCTTTGAAATGATAGAAGATGGCGACCGTATTTGTGTTGGTATTTCAGGCGGTAAAGATTCAATGGGATTGTTATACGCATTAAACATTTATTGTAAAATGTTAAAACGAGATTTAAATTGAAATGTAGAAGTTATCGGGGTTCATTTAAAAATGAATTTATGTGTGATTGATTATGATCCAATCATTAAGTTTTGAGCTGATCAAGCAATTGAATTTCACATTGAAGATACTCACATGGGTGAAATTTTAAGAAATCAAATGAAGCGTGGTAAAATCCAATGTTCGTTATGTTCAAAAATGAAGAAGGCCATCTTGATTGATGCGGCCAAAAAATATCATTGCAATAAAGTAGCGATGGGGCACCATGCTGATGATGCCATTGAAACATTTTTTATGAATATGATTAACGAAGGCAGAATTGCTACATTCAAACCTAAGATGTATCTTGACCGAACTGAAATGTGATTTATTCGACCATTAATATTATGTCGCGAAAAAGATATTAGACGCGAAACTAAAAAACTCTCAATGCCGATAGTACCCTGTGGGTGTCCAATGGAAGGTTTCACTCAACGTGATAGTATGAAGGAATTTTTACAAACAGCATTTTATGACAATCCAAAATGAAAAATTGCCTACAAAAACTTTTATGTAGCTTTAATGAATGGCAAACAATTTGATTTATGATTTAAGGAAGATGATACCATTATTGATGAAGATTTACGTGAAAGATGCCGTAAAGATAACAAGATAGCGTAATAAAAAAATGAGTTAGTTTAACTCATTTTTTTAGTTGTTATTAAGATTACTCTTATGGTATATAAACCCTAATAGTAAAGATGATTGCAACGATTGCTAGAACAGCTGCAATAAAATAGAAGAAGATTATTGAAGCATGGAAATACTTACTTCGATGGACATCATTAATACTTGAAATTCAACAACCTACTAAAAATAGTTCAGGAATAAATAAAACTACATAAACTGTATAACATAGGATTTCAGCAATATTTACATAATAACCATTAATAGTATTAACAATATCGTTATTTCGAGCTGTATGTTGAGGAGGGATTAATAAACCTAATGTAATTGCAGTCATAGCTATAATAACTAATGTTGTAATTAAAATAGCTAATCAATGTCATTTAACATTTTTGTTAATTCTTAAAGAATGTTCTAATGTTTCTAAAGTTGATTTTTTTTCATTCATTTATTTTTCCTCCTTAATTTTAATATCAGCTATTAAATCATCAATATGCAAGGCGTAATCGATTGCTTCATCAACCACAAACTTTAGTTCTGGTACCTTATACATTGAAATTTCACGGGCAATTTTCGAACGAAACAAACCTTTAATTTTAACAATATGTTCTACTACATCCTCGGTTTTACTTCGGTCCCGACTATCAATATAGACTTTTGCGACCATTAAATCATTGGATAATCGAACTAGTGTCACAGACCCAGTTTTAATGATTTTATCCTTCACTTCAAAATGAATTAAATTATTAATTATTTCTTGAATTTGACTTTCTAATTTAGCTTTTCTAATTTTATTTGCCACTATTTATTAACCTCGTCATAAGATTTTTCGACTTCTAAATAAGCTTCAATGATATCATTTTCTTTAACATCATTAAAGTTTTTGATTGTTAATCCACAATCCTTACCATCACTTACCATAGCTTTTTGTTCTTTACCATGTTGTAGGGTTGAAATTTGTGAGTTGTAAATCACTTTACCATCACGGATCACACGTGCTTTTGCATTTCGCTTAATTTTACCTGAAGTGACATGACAACCACAAATGGTTCCGATATCACTATGCTTTCATAATTGCCGTACTTCTGCTTCCCCAATAATTTCTTCAACAAAGATGGGGTCTAGTGAACCTTTTAATATATTCTCGATATCTTCCTTTAATTTATAAATTATATCATATGTTTTTAATTCGACATTAGTTTGTTTTGCAATTTCTTTAACTTGCTTATTAGGACGAATATTAAAGCCAATTACAATTCCATCAGATGCGTGTGCTAGTCTTACATCAGATTCTGAAATGCTACCAACTGATGAACGAATTAAAGTTACGGTCGCACCATTTACCTTAATTCCAGGAATCATTTGTTTTATTGCTTCTAGTGACCCATGCACGTCAGCACGTAGAACAATGTTAATGTTTTTTAATAAACCATCAGCTACTTGTTGTCTGATATCTGAATTAATTGCATTAAAGCGTTCTTCTTTAATTAATTTCAAACGTTTAATATTTGCAATCCGGTGTGCTTCCTTTTCATCTTTTAAAGCAAGGAATTTGTCGCCTGCTTGTGGTACAGATTCTAATCCAGCAACCTTAATTGGACGACTTGGTGGAGCTGTTAAAACTTCCTTATTTGCATCGTCTAACATCATTCTAATTTTACCGTAAGTAGCACCGATAACAACAAAGTCTCCTTTAGCAAGGGTTCCGTTTTGAACTAATAAAGTAGCAACTGGACCATACCCTTTATCTAAATTTGTTTCAATTGTTGATCCATAAGCTAAACGATCTGGGTTAGCTTTTAATTCCATTGTTTCAGCTAAAACATTGATCGCTTCTAATAATTCGTCAATTCCTTCACCTTTAAGTGCTGAACCTTTAACAAAAATAGTGTCACCATCTCATGATTCTGCCACAATATCTTTTGCCGCTAGTTGACTATAAACTTTCTCAGAATTAGCTGCTTCTTTATCCATTTTGTTAACAAAAACAATAATTGGAGTTTTAGCTGCTTTGGCGTGATCTATCGCTTCTTCAGTTTGTGGTTTTAAACCATCATCAGCTGCTACAACTAGAATAACAATATCAGTTACATTAGCTCCACGAGCTCGCATTTGAGTAAAAGCTTCATGTCCGGGGGTATCAATAAATGTAATTGGACCGTTTTTACTATTAACTTGGTAAGCACCAATGTGTTGCGTAATTCCACCAGACTCATGTTGAGTTACGTGGGTTTTTCTAATGGTATCAAGTAAAGTTGTTTTACCGTGATCAACGTGTCCCATAATTGTAATGATTGGAGGACGTTTCTTCAAACTTTTTTTATCATCATCAAAAGTAATGTTTTCTAAAAGGTTTTCTTCGTTAATTTCCATTTCAACTTTAAAGTCATAGCCGATTTCAATACAATATTCAGCAATTTGTTCGATTGATAAAATACTATTGATGGTTAGGGCTAGTCCTTTCATAAAGAAATACTTAATGACATCAGCTGTTGTTTTATCTAACTTAGGTGCTAATTCCCCAATTGTCAAAGGACTAGTGAATATAAAGATTCCGTTTTTAACTCCAACATTAACTTTTTTAATTTGAGTTTTAATGTTGACATTACGTCTTTTGTCGACAACCTTTTTATTTCTATTCTTATTTTTGCTTTTACTTTTTATTGGTTTTTTTGGCATTAATATCACACCCTTTTATTATCTCGCTAATTGAGTCATAGAATGTTTCTATGTTATCAAGCGGTTTATTTTTTGTTATTCGTTTAATTGTTTTATTTTTTAATAGTTGTTGAAGGTTGTCCATATTAGGATAAATATAAAACCCTCGACTGCCACTACTTTGTAATCAATCTATATTTAATGTACGATCTTTTACAAACAATCTTAGCAATTGATGACGCTCGTATTTAATACGGCTTAAAACACAAGTGCGAGGATTACTCTTTATCATTTGTGTCGTCAAATAATCCTTCTAGTTCATCTTTGAAGGCTTCTTGAAGATCTAAGTTTCCAGCGGTATCATCAGTATCGTTCATAGGAGGAGCAAAAGGAATTGCACCATCTGCTTCGGATGAGTTTTTCATAGCTTGTTTAGAAGCTTTTCTTTTACTATCGGGTACATTAATAATTTCAGCTCGGTCAGCTTCTGACATATTATTAATTGATTCTAGAATTTCATCGTTTGATTGTTGCATCGATGGTAGTTTGTGAACTGAACTACGTCGGTTTATTTGTGGTTCTAATTTATCATAAATAATTTTTTCTTCAACAGCTTGATCAGTTGTTTTAATATCAATATTACATTGGACAATTTTAGCAATCAATTTAATATTGATTCCACCTTTACCAATGACAGCTGGTAAAGATTCAGATTTTACAATAACTGTTGCATTTCTTTCAATCATACCGTCTTCATGTAAAACTTCTGGTGCCATTACTAAACCAACAACTTTATCACGTCCACATGCGTTGATAATAAATTGTTTTAAATCTGGATTGTAATTTACAATGTCAATTTTTTCACCATGTACTTCATTACTAATGTTAATAACGTTAGAGCCTTTAGGTCCAACACAAAACATTGCAGGGTCAATCGCAGCATTGGTTGATGAAACTGCTATTTTAGTTTTGAAGCCTGGAATTCGAACTGCTTTTTCAATAACAATGATACCTTCTTGAATATCAGGAATTGCTAATGTTAATAATCCTTTAATAAAATCAGCATCAGCTCTTGATAGGATGATTGGTCATCCTTTAGTTTGACGTTTAACATCCTTAATTAAGAATTTATATCTTTGACCTGGAATCAATTTTTCATTAGGAATTTTATCGCGGAAACCAACAAAGCCATAATTTGCTTGTCTTGTTAGTTCTGAAATATTTAAGTTTTTTGAATCAATATAACTTAAATTAGCAATAGAGTATCCTGATTTTTCATCTTCTTTTTCGACTTCAGCATAAACTATTTCGCCAATTTTAGGAGATCATTTTTCAAATGTTTTTTCGTTTTGAATTTCAATTAAACTCTGTCGAAAAACTTGTAATGTTTGGATAGCTTGGGGACGGGTAAACTCTGTATTAATATCATATGGCTTTTCATACATATCACCGGGTTTCAAGTCAAGTCCCATTTCTTTAATAGTAATTAATGGAATTTCGTTAAAATCATCGTAGTCTGAATCCAATTCACAATCAGTGACTGTTAACAATCATCATGATTCAATTGTTCCTTTATCGATGTCTACTTTAACTTTCAATTCACAATCTGGTAATGGTTTTTTAAAAGTTTTATAAATTGCACTTTCTAGTAATTCAGCAATTCGATCAGTTGAAATTCCCTTTTCAACTGCTACACCTTTGATGTATTCGATTAATTTTTCGTGTACACCTACTGTTTCTATTTCACTCATTATATTCCCCCTATAATTTTTTTGCTTATTATAATCCTTGAAATATAAATAAATGAGAACTACCAGGTAGTTCTCAATAGATAATTCTGATTAAGCAAATTTATTATATCATAGTTTAACTTTTAGTCAATAGACATTTCATTTTCTTCTTTATGACGAAAGTAATTTATTGAAATAAGTTTAAAAAATTTATTTATTGGAAGCATCAATAATCGGTGTCGCTGCTCGATCACTACACATTACAACCATCAAATTTGCAATCATTGTTGCTTTACGATCACCAGTTATTTTAGTATCACTATTTGCCGATAATTTATCAACTGCCATTTGCACAATTGTAACAGCTCCTTCAACAATTCGTTTTCTTGCATCAACAATCGCTGAAGCTTGTTGACGTTGTAACATAACAGCTGCAATTTCAGCTGCATAAGCAATGTGAGCGATTCTTGTTTCATCAATAATAATTCCCGCTTTATCAACGCGTTCTTGTAATTCATTTACAAGAATCTTACTAATCTCATTAGAATTTCCACGAAGTGTTAATTCTTTTTCACCTGTTTCATTGAAATCATAAGTATATTCATTAGCCAAGTTTCTAATTGCTGATTCAAATTGGACTTTAATATATTTTGTATAACTAGCAACATCGTAAGTAGCTTTGTAAGTGTCACCAATGTGTCACACTGCCACAGCACCAATTTCAATTGGATTACCAATTTTATCATTTACTTTAATAATGTCACTAGTAAGATTATTCAATCGTAATGATATAACATCACGGATTAATAAAGGATTAACAAATAGAAGTCCCGTTTTATTTGTAGACCCTACATATTTACCAAAAAAATTATAGATGATGGCATTGTTAGGCATATTAACGTGCAACCCAAATGCTTCAAATACTATTGCTAATAAAAATAATGCAAAAATTGTTCATAAAATAGCAGTAACAGCAGTGACTCCTGTAATAAAAATTGCCAAAAGTAAGAAGGCAATAGCACCAATAAGTTGCAACCCCATAAATCCTAAAATGTTTCATCCGCTATGGACGTTTCGTTTGATTTCTTGATTAACTAAATTGTTCATTATAAATAACTCCTTATATTATAAATTATACATTTTAAAATAAAATTATAAATCAAATAAGCTTATTTGATTATCATCACATAGATCCTCTAAAACGTGATTATCAACTAAAAAAGCTAAATGGGTTTTAGTTAATTTTGTTCTTGTTGCTAAATCTTCCTTACTAATAAAAGCTCTAATGCTTCTTTCTCGAATGATTGATTCAGCTACGGCTTCGCCTAAACCATCTATCGCTTTAAAAGGTGGAATGATTTTATTACCATCGACAATATAATTGGTAGCATCTGATTTTAAAATATCAATATTAGCCATTTCATATCCTCTTGCTATCATTTCTAAGACAACTTCATAAATAATTAATAAATCCTTTTCTTTTTTCTTAACCAAATTCTTGGTCTGAGGATTACTTATAGAAGTTTTTATTTCCTTAACTTTTTCAAGAATAGCAGCTTTACCATTCACAATTGTGCCTAAATCAAAAACATCAGGTCTAATTGTAAAATAGGTTGCATAGTATTCAAGTGGATAATATAATTTATATCAAGCAAATTTTCAAGCGTGGGTTACATAAGCTGTGGCATGTGCTTTAGGAAACATATATTTTATTTTGTTAGCAGAATCTATGTATCATTGATCAATGTTGCACTCTTTTAAGATTTTTTCATCAGCTGGTTTAATTCCGCGTCCCTTTCGAACGTCTTCCATTACTCTGAAAGCAATTGCTGCATCAACGCCCTTTTTAATTAAATAAACCATAATATCATCACGACAACCAATTACGTCGACTAATTTCAAACCATTTGAAATTAAACTTTTAGCATTGCCAATTCAAACATCAGTCCCGTGACTCAATCCTGAAATACGCACTAAATCAGCGAATGATTGGGGTTGCGTATCCCGCAACATTTCACGAACAAATTTAGTTCCAAATTCAGGTAAACTAATTGCTCCAGTAGTTTCACCACCGATATCTTCTGGTTTAATATTTAGTGAATCTAAACTGTTAAATAATTGCATTGTTTTAGCATCATTGTTAGGAACATCTTTTTCATCTATTCCTGTAATATCTTTTAACATTTTTAAAGCCGTTGGATTATCATGCCCTAAAATGTCAAATTTCAATAAATTATCATGGATATATTCAAATGCAAAATGGGTTGTAAACCAATCTTGAGTAATATCATCAGCTGGATAATTATAAGGGGTAAAATCATATATGTTCATATCTTGTGGCACAATTACAATCCCACCTGGATGTTGTCCAGTAGTACGTTTAACATCCATACAATTAGCAGCATAACGCAGAATTTCGGCATTTCTTACTTCGTCTATTTGACCTATTTCTTCAAAGTATCCCTTCACATAACCAAATGAAGTTTTTTCTGCTACAGTTGAAATTGTTCCAGCGCGAAACGCTTTGTCAGCTCCGAACATTTCCTTAATGAAATTGTGAGCTCGTGGTTGATAAACACCTGAAAAATTTAAATCAATATCAGGTACCTTATCACCTTTAAAACCTAGAAATGTTTCAAACGGAATATTATGACCTTCGCCATATAAAGGAGTTTTACATTTAGGGCAATTTTTCGATGGTAAATCAAAACCATCATCAGTACCTGTAATAAATTCTGAATACTGACATTTCTTGCATAAATAATGGGGCGGTAACGGATTAACATCAGTAATGTTTAATAGCGTCGCTACTAATGATGAACCAACTGATCCTCGTGAACCTACCACATAACCATCATTAATTGATTTTTCAACTAACAAGTGTGATACTCAATAAACAACAGCATAACCATTGCCTATAATTGAATGAAGTTCTTTTTCAATTTGTTTTTCAATTAATTCATTAAGATTATCACCATATATTTTATGTGCGTTTTTATAAACCATATCGGTTACTTTATCATTCACACCTTCAATGCTTGGGGTGAATAATTTACTTTGAAGCGGTGCTACATTGCAATCAATTTGATCGTTAAAAATATAAGTATTATCAACTACAATATTGTTTCTAAGTTCATTGTCTGTTATAAAAGCGAATTCCTTTAGCATTTCATCAGTTGTTCTAATATGAGCTGTTGGGCCAGTTTTATTACGGTAATAACGGTGTCTTCGACCGCCTAAACCTTTAGTGAAAATATAGACATCATGATAATCTTTATCACGCGGATTAATATAATAAGCATTACTAACCGCAATACATAACTTAGTTTTTGCTTGGGTCGATTTAATAATATTGTTAATTGTTTTTATAACATTTTTTTCAGAAATATTATTAACTTTAATTTCGTGACTTAAACCACCAGGAGGACATAATAAAAGATAGTCATATTTGTCAATGACTCGATTTAAATCAGCCTTTGTGCCAAATAAGGCTTGTCGTCAAACATCGCCCTCAACCGGTGAATTAGTTATAATTATATTGTTGTGGTACTGACACAATTTTTCAAAGGTGATTGTTGGTCGTCCATAAAAACCTTTAGTATGAATAAATGAAATTATTTCATAAATATCGCGAATTCCCCTTTGGTTTTTAGCATAAATATTTACATTATAACCAAAACTTCTCAATCTTAGATTATCACTTTGTAGCATTGGATTAATGTCACTGATTAGTTTGACACCTAGTTTTTCTATTTGTCCTAATAATTTTAATCAAACATCCAATAGTATCTCTGCATCATAATCAGCTCGATGGGCAATTACTTCGTCAAAAGCAACACGGTTTTTTCTTGCTAACGCACTTAATGTATGACTCTTAAAACCAACGTTAATTGCTCTACTAATAATTAAACTATCTATTACAGTATTTTTTAAAAGTGGTAATTTATATTGTTCTAATTTGCTATTTAAAAAGGCAAAGTCAAAACCAATTGCATTATGTGCAATTAAAACTCCATCTCCAATTCAGTTAACTATTTGTTGTAATCCTGCCTTTTGATCTATAGCATCTTTTATATTATCATTAGTAATATTAGTTAATTGCGTTATTTTGTAAGGTATTTCTTTTGTTGGTTTAATAAAGAATTGCTTTTTTTCAATCACATTACCGTCCCGGTAACGAATTCCACCAAATTCAATAATATCTTCATGAGCAGGATAAAATCCTGTCGTTTCCAAATCAAAAACTATTCATTCACGATTTCTAATTTTATCTTTTGTCGGATTTAAAACTAATGGAATAACTTTATCTAAAACTTCTAATTCAGCTCCATAAATCACTTTGGTTGAGTATTCTTTAGATGCTTTCATAATTTCAGGGTAAGCTTGAACATTAAATTTATCTGTAAAGGCAATTGCGGGTTGTTGATATTGCTTGATCTGCTGAATAATATCATGTGGTTTAGCAATTCCATCGAAGGCTGACATATTAGTGTGGCACATTAATTCAATTCGTTTATGTTCAGCATGATCAGCTCGAATAAATTCCTTAGGTGTTTCAATTGGAAAAACTTGACGAATCATTGCTGTTAAATCGTTTCTTTCATATTGATCATTAGCTAAATCAACTTTTGCTTTAATCCAAGTTTTAATTTTAAAACTTTCTAAATAACCTAAGGGCATATTTTCATTGACATGGGTTGGTGAACTAAACACTTTCAACATTATTGAATTAGTATAATCAGTAATATAGAATTTAAAAATCTTGTTTCCTTTTTTAGTTGTATCACAAGTAAGTTTAAAAATTTCACCTTGAATTACCGCACGTATATCAGATGCACTAATTTCACTCAATGGAATCGCTTTTGCTTTAACTTCATTGCGTTTTGCTATTTTTGTTAATTCGCTTGATGAACGCTTTTGTTGTTCTATGATTTTCATCATCAGATCTTCTTTGATCTTTTCTTCTTTGATCTTTTTTTCTTGATAACTACGATCCACCATATAGTCAATCCCGACGATATTAAACCCAGCTTTTTTTGTTAGAAAATTAAGTAATTTTCTTTCATTTAATTTAATTTCTTTTTTCTCAACATCTGTAAAATATTTAAAGATAATCATTCCATCACGTATTTCAAATGCTTTTCTTTCAAAATTACTTAACATCATAGGAAATTCATTTATGGATTTTTGGAAATAAATTAAATAGTCGTATAAGGCATCAAGTGATATTTCATTACTCAAAATATTGAATTCGTATTTGAAGGTAATATCCTGTAGCTTTCTATTTTTCATTAAAATAGCAAAAATATCAATTGTTAATGGTTCTTCTAAATCAATCACTAAATTAAGTGTTTTTTTACTTTCCTTCATTGTTGCTTGCTTTAAATGAGCGCGATCAAAAGCATTAACGTGTGCTTCGTTTATCACTTTAAAATTTAATAATAATTTAACTAATTTTGTCATCTTTAACTCCTAAACTAAAACAATAACAGTGCAAATTAAACTGCTTAATGTAATGTAACCTAATAATGTAACCCCAGTTCATGTTAAAGTACTTTCAACTTTTTCTGGAACTTTTTTGTGAGATATTTGTTCATAACCGTGCATAAACACTTTTGAACCGTCTAATGGCGGTAAAGGAAAAATATTAATAATTGCAGTAATTAAATTAAGAATTAGTAAATTAGCAACAAAAGCCCTTCCCCAATTAATATCACTATTTATAGCTCCTTTACCATTAGTTGCAAACGATGGATCAACATGAAATATATTACCTGCTCAACCATCGCCACCAACAACTCATCCTCCTGGCTTAATATTAAAAAGAGCAAAATTAACGATTGATTGGAAGGTTTCGATAATTGATGAACTAGCTAGGTTAGTAAATGACTCAAAAACAAAATTATATATTAATGCAAAAATTGAAAAAAATATTAGATTAGCTAAAATCCCACCAAACATTATTAGGTAGTATTGTCAATGCTTAGCTTCTTCTAATAAAACTAAACTTCCAACGGGTTTTTGCATAATAAATTTATAATTTTTATCATCTTCTTCCCCGATGTAAACTTTTCTTAAAGCTTGGGAATCGATCATTACATAGGCCATAATTGGAATGCAACGAAACGAATATTTTATATTTTTTTTGGGTTCAAGATAAGTAAAAATAGCCGGACCAACCCCGATACTAAATTCCTTAATATTAACATTGAAAATTTTAGCAAAAGTAAAATGTCCTAACTCGTGAATAGTTAGAACAATTAATAATGTAGAAATTGTAATAACAATAAAAATAAAATAATACATTAATTCTCCTTGGTTTATTAATAATTAAGTATAAACCAACTATTAATATCGTTTGCTAACAAATAAATGTCATCAATGTTATTTATCTTAACATGTGAAAATAGATTTAAAGCACTTTTAATTATATTAATAATATCCAAATACTTTATTTTAGCTTCCTTAAAAGCTTCGATTGCCAAATCGTTAGTTATTGTAACAATCGCACCCTTACTATGATTTGGATCATTAATTATTTCTTGAGCTCAATTTAGTGGTAAAAATTGCTTTAAATCAATTTTATCAAATTGTAACTGAAGGTGACTGAAATCTAATGATTTAATAATTTGCTTTTGTTTCTTAAATTTATAAAGGGCTAACTGAATAGCTAATTTCATATCAATCGTGCTTAGTTGTGCAGCAATTGAACCGTTTTGATATTCCACCATTGAATGGACAATTGATTGGGGATGGTATAATGGTTCAATATTTTTGATGTCAAATAGATAATAAGCTTCAATAATTTCAAAACATTTATTAACTAAAGTAGCTGAATCAATCGAAATTTTATATCCCATAGATCAATTTGGATGTTTGATTGCATCCTTAAATTTAACGTTTTCAAGTTGTTCTAATGAAGCGTGATAAAAAGGACCGCCACTAGCTGTAATATATAACTTCTTAACATTATCTAGATCATAGTGAATCAATTCATATAAAGCTGCATGTTCAGAATCAATTGGATAAATAGTGCAGTTATTGCTTTTTGCTAGTGGCATAATAAAGTGGCCGGCAACCACTAATGTTTCCTTGTTTGCTAAAGCTAAATCACATTTGGCTTCTAACGTTGCCAAACTTGCTTCAAGACCGGCGAAACCAACAATCGCATTAACAACTAGATCTGGTTTTGTTAAAGCTATTAATGATGCAATACTAGTTGCGTTTGATTGTTCAGGATATAGCTTACTATATGAATGCTGTAAATGATATTTACTAATAATTTTTTTCGCTAAAGTAATATTGTGGTGATAACTAATACCAACTAAATGATATTTAGAGTCTTGATCTAATACTTCTAATGTTTGTGTTCCAATACTCCCTGTTGCACCTAATAATAAAATTTTCATATTAACTCCTTATTGATAAAACATACTTGTAGATGAGAATGCAGGAATAATAATACTAAATACAAAGAAACTAAAAATTACACAAGATTGTGAATCTAGTCGGTCTAGAATACCGCCATGACCCTGAATGATTGTACCAAAATCCTTAATTTTACAACTTCGTTTAATCATACTAAATAGCAAATCTCCTAAAATTGAAACTATGATTTCAATTATAATTATTACAAACATATTAAACCATCATAGTGAAGATCCAACCATTTTTACATTACTATCCAAACCATAAAATTGAACACCGAAAATATTTGCTAAAGTATTATGTTTCGTTTCATTTGTGGATGATAAAATACCTAAAATTATCATCATCAACAAAGACGTAACAACAATTCCGATAATAGTTCCCTCTCATGTTTTTTTAGGACTGATGGAAGGACACATTTTATGCTTACCAAAAAAAGTTCCACCTAAGTATGCAAATATATCAGCTCCGATTGGAATCAAACAAAGAAAAATCATAGTTGTTCATCCTCGTACAAAAATGAAGAAAAACAAAGCCATGAAAAAACCTGATAATAAAGTAAACAAAATAATCATAAAAATAAAATTTTTTAGATTTAAAATAGCTTGAAAATACATATATAAGCCAATACATAAATAAGCAAAAATATATAATCCCAAAATCGTAAATGGAAAAATATAATTTAGTTCCCATTTATTAGTTACAGAATATGGGATTGAAATATAATTATAATATTGCAAAAAATATATTAGTGTTGGGATATAAATAACCATCATTGTCAAAGTTATTAAAATAATTGTTGCTGTATTATTTTTTTTGAAAAAAATATTTTTTATTTCCATTACACCAACAACAATTGGTAAAATTACTAAAAATAATAATAATCAAGCAAAAACTCGTCGATCAGCTAAACCTAGCGGTGACCAATTATTGGCATTGTCTGCTAAAACAGCAAAGGTTACTACAATTATAAAATAAACAAATAATAATACAGTAGAAACAGTTCTTTCATAAAAGGATGTTCTAGAGCTTGAATTAAGATGATTTGTTTGTATCATTATTTAAACCTCCGAAACGTCGGTCACGACTATTATATTCTAACAAATTATTCTTAAAAACACTTTTGCTATAATCAGGTCAATAGATTTTTTCAAAAATGATTTCTGCATATGCTATTTGTCACAATAAAAAATTACTAATACGTTGCTCTCCACTAGTTCTGATCAACAGATCAACATTAGGACTATCATACGTTAAAAGACATTTCTGAAAATTAATGTTATTTATTTCCATGTTATTATTAATTAATTTTTGGCAAGCACTAATAATTTCTTGTTGTGCACCGTAATTAAAACAAATATTAACTTGAATAATATCATTATCTTTAGTTGCTAATTCAATTTTTCTAATGCTATCTAAAATTTTTGGATCTAAATTGTTTTCAAATCCAATCCAACGAAATTTAACACCGTGTTCAATATATCAATTAATATTTTTATTTGTCTTCCGGTCAATAATATTTTTTTGATATTCAGTCATCAAAAAATCTATTTCATCTTCTGGCCGATTTCAATTTTCAGTACTAAAAGCAAAGAATGAAACATATTTTATTTCATGGTCTATGGCCGCTTTAATTATTTCAAAAATTCTTTTGACACCAGCACTGTGACCAAAGGTTCGAGGTTTTGCTCTTTTTTTTGCTCATCGACCATTTCCGTCCATGATAAAAGCAATATGATTTGGCTTTTGTTGCATTATAATACCTATTCTAGATAGTCATGATACCTTTTTCTTTTTGCGATACCATTGTATCTATTTTTACGTTAATAGACTTGGTTAGTTTATCTATTTGAGTATTAAAATATTTTTTATCATCTTCTGTGACTTCATCGTCTTTTTTAAAATTATCTTGTTCATGTTGACGAATTTTACGTACTTTAACCTTAGCAGCTTCACCCATTGACTTTGCTTTCTTAGCCATTTCTTTTCTGGTTGCTTCAGTTAAAGTAGGGAAAGTAATTTTAATTCGGTCAGCATCAACCTGAGAATTAATATCTAAATGTGAGTTGTTAATTGCTGTTGCAATATCCTTTAAGTGAGCTTTGTCATATGGTTTGACATACATTACACGCGGTTCTGGCACATTAATATTAGCAGTTTGATAAATTGGAGTCATATCACCATAGTAATCAATTTTAATATTGTCTAATAGCTTTGGCGAAGCACGACCAGTTTTCAATTTAGAAAACTCCTGTTCTAATCATTCGTATATTGTAATAGCAGATAATTCCATATTATCTTCGTATGTTTTTCAGTTCATTTTATTTTCCTTATTATACTATTTCGAAATAGTGGTTGTTCTAATTTTTTTATCCATCGCTTTAATTATATTATTATTACCTTCAATATTGAAAACTAATATTTTAATATTGTTATTTTCACATAACGTTAAAGCTGTCGAATCCATTACTTGTAAGTTTTTACTTATTACATCTAAGTAACTTAACTGATCATAAAAGACAGCATCTTTGTTTTTATTAGGGTCAGCTGAATAAACTCCATCAACTCCATTTTTACCCATTAAAATTAAATCAGCACCAATCTCAGCAGCACGAATCGCAGCTGCAGTATCAGTTGTGAAATAAGGATATCCGGTTCCACCAGCAAAAATACAAATATAATCGTCGTCTAATGCTTCTAAAACATTACGGCGAATGTAGGGATCTACAAGCTTATCACATTCTAGCGCTGAGAAAACCTTTGCCTTCATGCCAATATTTTGCATGCAATTTTTAACTGCAATGGAATTAGTAATCGTTGCTAGCATTCCCATATAGTCTGCTTCTGCTCGATCCATTCCAATTTCTTTTGCAATATTCCCGCGTCATATATTTCCACCACCAAGGACAATTCCAACAGCATATTCTTTTGTTAGTTCCTTAATTTGTGTAATAATGCGATTTATTTGTTTAATATCAATAATATTTGTTTCATCTGTTTTTAATGATGCTCCAGATATTTTTACAATAATGCGTTTCTTTGTTTTTGTCATAAAATAACTCCTCAATAATAAGTGTTTAAAAAATAAGAAAGAATAAATCTTTCCTATTTATTATTTTTTTGCCATTTGTGCTGCAACTTCGTCAGCAAAGTTTTCAGTTTTACGTTCAATGCCTTCGCCTACTTCATAACGATACATAGCGATGATTTTACCGCCAGCATTTTTAACGTATTGTTCAACTGTAAGACTTGAATCTTTTACATATTTTTGATTAACTAAACAAATTTCTTTAAGTAATTTATTTACTCTCCCAGTAACTATTTTATCTGCAAATTTTGCATCTTTACCTTCAGCAATAGTTTGTTCAATTAGAACTTTTTTTTCATTTGCTAATCAAGTTGGATCAACATCTTTTTCAGTTAAATACTTTGGTGCCATAGCAGCAATGTGCATACATATATTTTTTGCTACTTCAGCATCCACTTTACCGTCAATTAAAACTAATGATGCTACTCTTTTATTAGCATGAGTGTATGAACCTAATGTTTGTTTTGCTTTTGCTGTTAGAATGCTAGCACGACGAAAAGCAATTTTCTCCCCGATGGTTGCAGTTAAATCCATTCCAGCTTCAGTGATTAATTTTCCATTAACTTTTAAGCCAACAATGTCTTTATCAGCTTTTGCATCTTTTTTAATAACGTTCAACATATCATCTACTAATTTAATAAATTTCTCATTTGTTGCAACAAAATCAGTTTGTGAATTAACTTCAATAATAATTCCTTTGTTTTTTTCAATTATCGCTTTGGTAATACCCTCAGCAGCAATAGCACCAGCTTTTTTAATTGCCTTACTAATTCCCTTTTCGCGTAATCATTGAACTGCAAGATCAAAATCATTATTATTTTCGATTAATGCTTTTTGACAGTCCATCATCCCCGCTTGAGTTGTAATTCTCAATTTTTTAATTAATTCAGCTTTAGTTGCCATTATATTCCTCCTTGGAATTTATTTAAATTATATAATTTAGTGTTTGTCTAAATAAATTAAAATAATTATATCTCAAATATCTATAAATTAACATTAAAAAATAAAATAAATATCAATTCGGAATCA
>JAACJV010000002.1 GCA_021378535.1 Ureaplasma sp. Hg1
CATTTGCTTTCTCTAAGTCATTACACTATTTAACCTTTATTATGTTGCTGTATCCAAGAATAAGTTATACCTTATTCTTGTCACTATTTATATTTAAAAAAATGTTTATCTTAGCAGTTGTTTATCACCCGTTAACAAAGCATAGTTTTTCGAATGTATTAAATTTATGTAAATATTATCAAATTTCACTTTGAACCTTAAAACAACAATGATGCGCCTTAATGCACGCCTCAAAATTTTATTTTGTATGAAAAAGCTATTCTTTTAATATTTAATATTTTAAAGAAAAAAGAGGAACATATAATGAAATTAAATAAACCAAAAGTTATGGCTCTTAAACCGTTAAAGCACAATGGTGTTAATAATAATTTAAGCCAAAATACTGTAAGTACAAAAAAAGTAATAAAAAAACCAAAAATAATTAACGCTTCGAATTTTAAAACTAACCAAAAACTGATTAGTAAAGCAAGCGATAAGAATATAAAAAAACCAAAAACAACCAAAGCTTTTAATTTTAAGATAAATCAGAAGCCAATTAGTAAACTAAGTGATAGTAAAAAACCAAAAACAATTAGTCATAAACATCATTATAAATTTACAAAGAAAAAAGTAATGATAGGTATTTCAGTTTGTTTTATAATAGTCGGTGCTACAATTGGAGCAGTTGTGCCTATATATAACAATAACTCTACAACTAGCATTGATGATGGGAATAATCCAACACCAGATCCAACTCCCGATCCAACACCAGATCCAACACCCATGCCAGTCCCAAAACCAATAATATTTGTTTTACCTAAGAAGTGAACTATTTCATATGAAGCAACGAATACAGCCCAAGCTAATAAAATAATAAATTCTAAATTAGATACATTAAAAAAAGTGGATTATGAAAATGATTTAAAATATTTTGTCAATTCTTTGAATAACGACACTTCTGAAATAGCAATGGAGGCAACGATCAATTCGTTTCAAATAGCTAAACCACAAAAACAATCTTTAAGATCAAATGGAACAAATAATAATCAAGCTTTATTAAGCTTTGATTTAACTTATAAAAAAACTAATGTTACCCAAGCTCCACTAATAATAAATAATCAAACGATAATGTCAGGTAAGAGCATTGAAACTAACCTTCTTGCCCTTAATACTCCAATTAAATCAACTGCAATTGATAATGGTAGTACTAAGATTGAATCTTACAGCTATGACAATATCAAACAGTCTGTCTCTTATTTAGATAGTCAGGATAAGAAGCAAACTAAAACCACTGATTTAATAAATTATCAAATGGCTCAAACTAAAAGTTATTCAATGAATATTTCATTTCAAGGTATTAAGGATAGTTATGCTAACATTGGCCAGGATGCATCATCAATCCTAGATAATTTAACAAGTAAGAAAATAGAAGCAGATTTAAATAAAAGAATTGCAAATATGAAGGATAATGTAAATCATCAAACTAAAAGTGCATTTGATTTACTTGATTTCATGGATTGATTTACAAGTAGGGAGGATTCACGTTCTAAAGCGTCCAAAGGGAATTTAGCGATTTTAGATTTAATCAAAGGAATAATTAATCTTCCCTTTACTCCTGAACAACTACAATCAGTTTTGGAATATCTAACACGAAGTACGATGTATCAAATTGCTGGTTGAAACAAAAATGATCAAGCAATCGTTGATAATGATTTAGATGTCATTAATAAGGTAGTTAAATATTTAAATAGTTTTAAAGCGCCACTATCTGAATATGTGACGTTAACAGCTAAATTAGACAAATCAGTACCAGTTAAATACAATGCTAAAAACCACACGGTGAGTTACCAGTATGAATATGATTATAAAGTAATTAAAAAATTACAAATTCAACTTCTTAGTGATAAGAGTCACCCCGTTGGGATTTTCTCAGATTTAATGGCATTAAACTTATCACCATTTAAAAAATTTGATGAATTAATTCCAGGGTTGGCGGCTAACATTGATCAAATCTCAGCTTTGCAAGCTAAATATAATGATAATAAAAAATTAGCTAATGCCTTTGCTTTGCCAGCATATATCTTTATTTCACCAACTTGATCCAAAAGGGAATGATATGGTAAGAAGCATACATATCAAGGCGACGAATTAAAACAAATTTATACAGCAACTAATGCACCTGTAACTGTAGCCTACGATAACTCACTTAATAATAAAGTGAGCTATCAAGTAAACAACCTCCACCTTACAAATGATTTATGTTTGCAATCCATGGCCGGTAGTATTTGGGAACAGTATGTTGTTGATATCACCGGATTTGGGAAGGCATTAAGTAATTTTATTAATGATTTTGCAAATGAAGTTTCAACTAATAAAATAGTTATTTATGATAACTTTTATGGAATTGATAACTTTAACTTTGATGAGTCTGATTACACAACTAAAGGAGATATCCTAAATCGGACAATTAAATATTCTCCACCGCAAAGTAATTTCAAATTTAAGAAGAAACCATTACAATTAACGAAGGCTGATATTCTTGAATTATATTCTTTAGGATCTGACATTGATTCCAATAATATTTTTGTTTCAATAATTCCATTAAATATGAATGCTTCAAAGGTTTCATTCGGTTATGCAAAAGAGTTAAATATGGCAAGTGTCACCATTCGTTTTATTAAACCGGTAACTTTAATTGACGGTAAGACACACACTAACGTTAAAGCTATTTCTAGGACTTTTGGTCAGGCTAACTTTAATTAAAAATAAGCCTGATAAAAACCAGTTGTAAAATTATTAACAATCTAATTAATAATGTAAAAAATAATGTAATTTTTTACATTATTTTTTTTAAGTTGTGAATTATGATTCCAAGCGCAAAACTTTGATTTTCATAACAAATCTCCTTCTTCGATTCGCGAGAACTTTTAAAATTAAATATTTTTATGAAATTACAAGTGATGATTGATAAATGTTATATCCATAAATAATAAATCGTATTTTTAATAAAGCACAATCAATTTTTATGTTATATTAAAATAGATAAATTAAGGAGTTAGTATATGGATAAATACATAGATTATAAAAAATTTGAAAGCATTAAAACGGATGTTGAACCAATCGTTAATGATTATGTTAGTAAAAATCTAAATGGTAAAATTTTAAAAGATTTATCGGGATTTAAGAAATTTGCTTATTCTAAAATAACCATGATAATTGCAGTAGTTCTAGGAATTGCATTAATTATCGGGGGTGGGGTACTTGTAGTAAATTCAATGGAAGATGGCAGCATCAACACTGGACTAGCGTTAGTCGTCATTGGTTTAATTGCAATAGCTATCGGAGCCATTTGCTATTTTAGCGGCTCTAAATATGTATCATCGGTTACGAGCCGAATTGAAACAAAAGAAGCGATGTCAACAATCTTTAATAGTATGGAATCATTAAAATGAATTACGCTTAATGATAAGGAACTAGATTATATGATTGAAGAACCAGATGCTATCAAATGAGTTCATAGTGCTGGTTTATTTGAAGGATGATCTTACTATCAAACAAATGAATTTGTTAGAGCATATAGCGGAACAATAGATAGTAACCCATTTTCAATCACTTCATTAAAATTACGGCTATATACGCTTGAACATACTAAGGATGGTGAACGCCGCAAATATAAGAATGAACAATTTATTTTATTTGAAGCTAATAGTGATGTTATTAACGAATGTGAAATCAACATCACACATAATACGCACCAAATCAAGGGCAATCTTAAGAAAATTAAATTGGAAAGTGAAGAGTTTGATAAAACTTTTAAATTATTATCAAATGATGAAGTTAAAGTAAGAATGTTTTTAACTCCATTAGCACAAGAAAACTTAGTAAAATTAGTTGGCGAAAAAGCTTTAAAAACAATGTTTCTATATAAATGTGACGGGCGTATAATGATTATAGTTGAGTGTAAGTATGGATCATTTGGAAAACTTAATAAATTTCATTTTATTGATAAACTTCAAAGTCAAGTCTCTAAATCTTTAATGACTCAAACTGAAACAATATATTTACTATCACACTTACTATTATCGTTTCCAATGATTCAACAAGAAAAATATTCATCAAAAAGTGAAGGTGCAGGTAAAAACTTTAGTAATGTTGTAGCTGCAACTAAAATACCAAGATAAATCACCAATATTTAATAGAGTTATGGTTGTGTAGAATAGTTTGTGTAAATTTATTTTTTTAAAAATGCTACTAATAATTTAGGATAAATCTTATATCTAATTATCATCTATCTTCAAATAAGTTATGTAATTAGTCTGGGTGTGACCTCAATTTGCAAATAAAGTTGCTCGTCTATCGCTTTATTGAAAAAAGATAGAAATAGAATTTTGAGAGGGAAGTTTCGTTTGGAAACTTCCCTCTCTTTTTAGTTATTTTTTTAATATTACGATTCAAATTATCAATATTATTAGTGAATTCTTAGTATTATCATATATTATGAACAAATTAATACACTTTCCATACCGCGTGATTTTAAATCTTTGAATATACTTAATCAATTCTTAGATGATTAGCTTCCCCAATCTAAAAGTCTAAAACGTTCGTTAAACCCCGTGTTAGCGCTCATTATGAAGTAAACGCGCTTTTCGATATTCAACCTTCCTCTTTAATTTTTGAACCTAATACTGTCAATAAAAAGCTAAGTGTATATTTTTTCTAAAGGTTGGTTTTGTTATGACTTAATTTCTAATAATAATTTATCTGTGATCCGACTTACTAAAGTTGCACCAACATTAATGGCATACATTTTGCCAATTATTTTGTTGATATCTCTGGTGATAATTCCTTTGCTATATAAACGGATAATTTTATCTTCAATATTTGGATATATCGTTTTCATGTTTCTTGACTATCTGGGGTTCATGCTCACTATTTTAATCGTGCGGTATATTAATATCAATATATCCGTTTGAACTTCTTAGTGATTTCTTATATGAACTATTTCTAAAATCTTCTTTTTTTAGATTTGTCCGTTCATGCTTTTCATAACTCAATTTAGCATCTAGCTCAGCGATTAATGTTTTTTTGAATTAGACTACCCATACTTTGCTTGTAATTCGTGAATATTGTGTTCAATATATTGAGAATTTAATTCATCCAATTTTTATTTTTACATAAATATTTTCTTTTTCACTGGTTATTATTTTGTATTAATCATATTGATACGGCTTATAAATTTCATTATACGATCATGCTTTTTTTATGTATTCGTTATTTTATTTTTTTTCAAAATTTGTTTTTTATTTTCAAAATTTCTAATTTACTAAGATAACTTTATATTTTAAAAATCTCTTAAGGCATAATATTAAAATTATATACAATGTATATAATTTGATATATATATGCATATATAGTATTCTATTATTGAGGCATATATATGAATAAAAAAATAAAAATATTAAGTAGTTTAACTTTATCAGCTGTTCTAATAGGAACATATGCTATTAATGTTAACGAGATGTTTACAAATAATTCATCAATAGAAAATAGCACATTAGGTGGTGCAATAAACACTTTATCACCAGGTAATCAGATGGCACAATTACCAATAACAAAAGATATTACTCCGGTTTATTACCCTCAAAAAAAATCTGCGCTAATCAAAGATCATTATTATAGTAGTAATTTTAATAACTTATTTCCAATTTATGACAACACTGGAACAATAGAATTTTATGTTGCGAACAATAAAGATCGTGGTTTAATAATTTATGATAATAACTATAATGTTTATGATGTCCTTAGTGAACAAGATTTTATTCAACATTACTCTTCGGATTATCAATCATTTCTTAATTCAATAATATCCTATGAAAATATAGTTCCTTCGTCTGATGGAAAATCAATCTACATTCTCGTGATAGATTCTTGATCAAATAATGGCGCAACATCTACTGAAGCAACTACATCAGAAATGTATAAATACGATTTTTCATCAAAAAAATTGGGTGCTTGTGCTTTATCTGGAAGTGTTTGTAATGCGATAACAATGGGAATTATCCCTGATGTAGATTTTTCAGGTGTCGGTGGTAGCAAACTTTCAGATGATCTTATTGACTTTGGAGAGGATATTAATCCTAATCACAAAACCGAAGGAAAAATTGTATACCAAAATTCTGATTTATTAGGCTGTGCAACTAATGCTACTAAATTCTATACCAAATTTATTGATACTAGTGTGTTATTTAATTTACCAAAAAATTATAATGTAGCTGTACAAGATTTCTTTATTTCTAAAACACCAACTGCTAATGTCTATGAGATGAATATTCTAGGCAGAAGTTTTGATGATGCATGGAAAAACAAAACTGTTTTCAATCAATTTACTTTTACATTAGATTCAAAAGTTGAAATAAAAGTTAAAGATCAATTAAACACTATAATTATGGATAATTGAGATTCTTCTGATAAAAATAATAAAGGGAATCTTTCAAGTCCTCTTTTATATAATCATTTCTCTGCTAATAAATCAGAACCTAATTATTTCGCAACTTACATAAAGCAATCAGAACCTAACTCATCTGGAGACTATTTTCCACAAAAAACATCAATTGATGTTTATGATAATACAAAAAGTACAATTAAAGAAACTGCCATTAATATTGATAATAATGCAAGAGGTATTGAAAGTGATATCTCTAATGATGGTCAAACCGTTTATTACTTACAAGAAAATGATAATAAAATTAGAAATAATAAGAATTATTCAATTGCTTTAACAAACAAAATAGATAATGATTATATTTTGCCTCAGTCTTCAAATAATCAGATACAAGGTTTTAGTTGAACTGATAAAAATAAAAATAAAATGGTAATATTTGATAGTAACGGAATGGTTTCACAATATAATTTTGATGGCGGAGCAACACCCTTTACTTTACTCAAAGGGGTAGAGTTTGAAAATGATTCAGGCGTATTTAAGACTTTAGATAAACCTAGCGATTTAACTAACGACAATATTTCTCAATTTATTAAAATTAAAGGTTATAATAGTCTAACAAATATTAAGTATAAGATAAATTACAATGATTCAATAGATGAGGTAACAGTATCTTTTGATGATACGTTGAATGGCAAAACGCAAAATTATAGTTTTAACCACGCATACAATTGAGACCAAAGTAAAAATGGGACAAAATCTAATACAAATCTTTATATAATAATCGGTGCAAGTGTTGCTGCAGTTGTGGTAATTTTAATAATCGCAATAACTAGTTATGTGATATTAAAAAAGAAAAGAAATTTAAACACTCGTATTAGCCGTAATAGAGATAGAGATAGTTCATCGTCAAGAAAAACTCCTTCAAAAAAACGACCACCGTCAAGAAGAAGATAAAATGGAATATTTGTAAACAGTGTAGAATGATTTTGCACAAATTCACTTTTTACAAATCCTAATGATGATATTTTAGGATCAAACTTATATTTAATTACAACCTATCTTCAAATAAGATATGCAATTGGCTTGGGACAAGACCTCAACTTGCGATAGTTGTTGTTCATTTATTAGTTTGATTAATAACGAACAAAAATAGAATTTTCGAGAAGGATGTTTCGTTTGGAAACATCCTTCTTGCTTTGGTTATTTTCTAATATTACGATTTTAATTATCAATGATATTAGTCGTATATATTATTACTCTAATTTTCGTTGAGAACTTAAAGAATGTTACTAATTCACTAAAATTTAAGTACTAGGATTTAATCGTATAAGCGTATTTATAACATTATTTTTATCTTAGATATCTAATGCTTGCTCTACTAAATTTAAATTAGTTACCCTATAAATAGATTTAAAATTACTAGTAAATTCCTTAGCATTATCATATCTTATGTGCTTCATTGAATTACGAATTTGACGAATAATAAATTTCTGAATTCTCACGTTAGGGAACGCCACAAGTAATGCTTCACTAATGCCTTTCAAATTATTTGATGAATAAATTAATGCATCTTCCATACTCCGTGATTTCAAATCGTTAAAAACACTTAATCAATATTTAGATGATTCACTTTCGCCAATTCAAAAGCCTAAAACGCCCTTTAAACCATTCACAATTAGCGCCCATTACGATGTAAATACCCTTTTCGACAGTTTGTCCTTCTTCTTTAACTTTAAACCTAATGCATCCAATAAGAAGTAAAACATAAATTTTCTCTAGAGGTCGGTTTTGTCATGATTCAATTTTAGGTAATAATTTATCTATGATCCGACTCACCAAAGTTGCATCAGCATTAACATCATACATTTCACTAATTATTTTGTGATATCTCGAGTGCTCATTCCTTTGCTATATAAACGAATAATTTTATCTTCAATATTTGGATATATCGTTTCCATGTTTCTTGACTATCTGGGGTTTATGCTCACTATTTAGATTGCGCGGTATATTAATATCAATATATCCGTTTGAACTTCTTAGTGATTTCTTCTATGAACTATTTCTAAAATCTTCTTTTTTTAGATTTGTTCGTTCGTGTTTTTCATAACTCAATTTAGCATCTAGCTCAGCGATTAATGTTTTTTGAATTAGACTACCCATACTTTGCTTGTAATTTGTGAATATTGTGTTCAATATATTGAGAATTTAATTCATCTAATTTTTGTAAATATTCTTTTTTGTTAAAGTTTTCTTCATTTTGTAGAACTCCATTTAATTAATAATAAATTTTATCATCAATATGAATTTACACAAAGTAATCTACAGTCCCTAATTTTTAGTAAATTAAATCTTTTTTATTAATAACTTTTGCCGTTTATTATAATTACCATTATTTCTATTATTTATATTTAAATATAAATTTGCATTGAAAACAAAATTCGTTATAATAAATTAGTTAGTTTAAGGGGTAAATGATGAATGATCAAACTTTAGCATTACAGCAATTTCTAGAGAGAACTCAAAAATATTTAAAAAATTTAAAATGATATGAGAAGTTTAGTCTTGAGAAAAAAATCAAAATGATTCTTTATAGTATTATTTTTATTATAAATATTATAATTTTAGTTGTTACCATTGTTCTTAAATCTGATATGAATAATTTATGGTGAAAAATTGTTTTTTATGGCAATATTGTTTTTCTTGTGATTGAAATTATAATTGCCTACTTTTTTAGTTTTATGCTTGTTAAAACAAATGATAAAATTAATAAGGACTTAGATATTATCAACTTCTATCGTGGCTGGTTACAAGAAGTTAAAGCTTTTGATGCAGCAATTGTATTAACTAAATTAAACATTGATGATACCGCCTTAAAACATCACTTGATTTTTGATAAATATGTATTAGTTGATAATAATCTTGAATTCACTTCACTTATTAATAATCATAATATCGCTTTATCAATTTCAATTTGAAAACGATATCGAGGCGGAAGTTTTATGATGCAGGCTTACGGATTTAAAAAGCAATTAATTGTAAAGATTAGCGATAACGATAGCAAAACTAAATGTTATTTATATCGAGACGATCCAATTTTAATACGGAACGACCGTCAAGAGCCAACTAAATACAATGCTCTTAAAAATCAAGAACAACTTAGTTTAATTCCAAACCTAAATAAAAAGTTCATTGTTCATGGTGAAAATGCGAGAGAATTTTTGAATGCTAATCTTGTCTCAAACTTAAATAAATATGACGAAACACACCCAGAAGTAATATATGAAATTATCAATGATAAAGATCTTTATCTTGTTATTGAAATTGATTCTTTGATGTTTTATTTACACTATGATAAAACTGCAAATTTTAAATCTTTTGCTGAATCTACAAAACAAAAAATGTTAATTGAAAATAAAAAGTGAATGGACATTAAGGAATTAATTAATATTGTATTACAATAAATCATTTAATTTTCACTAGCATCTATCTAAAAAAACCATCAATTCAATGAAGGTTTTTTTAGATAGATAAGTTTTCGTTTCTAACGTCTTCTTCGTGAAGTTGATTTTGGAGGTCTTGTTTTATCTTGAATACTATCACGTAATGTATTTTCATTAGAATATTTATTACCTGATGCATTTTCATGGAACAATTCATCTCTAGCAGATTTTTTGATTGACTTAGTTTGTGATAGTCCTGGTTCTAAACTTTTAACTGATTGACTATTATTTGGTTCCCGAGATTTAATTTTGCTTATTTTATTAATAGTATGTTTACGCTTAAAGTAATAAGCTAATAAACCGATAATGATAATAACAACTGCTCCACCGACCGAAGCCCCGATAATAAGTGCTAAATTATTAGAATCTTTATTTAGATTAATTTTTCCTTCAAATGTATGTATGACATTATAAACAACATTATCGCCTTCTTTTATGGAAACTTCAATTGAGAATTTATTCTCATTAGTTTTATCAAACTTGTATGAAGTTTGATATTTAGAGTCGTCGTATCCTTTAATTTCAACTAAATTTTTAGCATCCGCCTCATTTATTGAACCATTTACTGTTTGCTTTTTTACATATTCATCACTAGCAAAAGCAACCCCTTTTGATAAAGTATATTTATCGGTTGATAAATCATATTGACTTACTGTATCATTATTATCAAATAATACCATTTTAGTTTTACTTGTATCTGCTCAACTGAAACCTTGAATAGTTGTACTTTCTCTAGGAAGATAAAAATTGTTATCAATTTTATTGCTTAAACTTATTGTTTTACTAATATTATTTCCAATTTCATTATTTTTTTTCATTAGTCAAAATTCTTGACTACCGTCTTTTGAAATATCACCTTGTATTAGCGGATCATTTGATGTCGGTGAAATATTGATATTATTTACATGTGGAGATTTATCAACATGATTGCTTCCTGATTTTGTGGAATCAAAAACATCTATTGACCTTGTTATTGACCCTGTTAAAGAACTACTATATTTAATAAAACTAGCTGTATATTGTGGTTTACTATCCATATAGTTAAATTGATCATAAAGTAATGGAGCAGCATAATTTTGATATGTTTTCGTACCTGAAGCATCTCAATTTTCAACATTATATGATTTATTAGATTCTATCTGATCAATCACTATTTCATTGTTATTAATCGAAAATATTTCCTTATCAAAAACTGTATAATTTTTATAACCATCATCCCTTGATCGCCCATAAATAGTTAATGCATATTTGTTACTCTGATTTTTTATCTTTGAAACATAAAATGATTCAACCAGTATCCGCCGGCTAATCGGAAGTGAAAATAAATCTGACGAAGACATGTATTTACAAAAAATATTATTTCCGCTACTGATTGAAGTATCGATAATTACATAATCTATATTTTGATAACAATATGTACTGGAATTCAGTCATTCAGGGAAAGCAACAATAAGATCTCCACCTATTGCTGGAACAATCCCAATAGCTGATGTGGAATTGAATTGGTCATAAGAACTTCCGCCATATTTTGTATTATCAGTTGGAATTTTAGCAACAAGCGTCGTTTTGTTTGTTTTTATGTCCAATTTTCAAATGGCAGAATAGCGTCCTGTAAAAGATGATGTATCAGTGACATATGTGACTGCCATATAAATGTATTGGCCCTTACTACCGGGGACAGCATCACTAATCAATGACGGTGTAATTTGTTTACTATTACTAATTTGTGTCATTTGCGATAACTCACTTGTAGCAATTGCTTGATAATTATCATCATAAATAATAATACCGTTGTTTAAAATATTATTAGTTAGATAATTAATTTTTGAATCTCTTTCAAATGGAACAATATTGTTCATGTTATTAGTAACGTTAAAATCCACATTATTTTGCTTGATTGTACTTATATTTTGTTGTCCAATAGTGATGTTAGAGTCTAAATTATTATTAACTAAATTAACATTTTGTAAATTACTATTTAATTGAACTTTATTTACCTGGACCGTTATAAGCGGTACAAAAATAAATATAGCGCTAAAAGATAAGGTGGTAATAAGAGATATTTTCTTTGTTAAATTTTTCATTTTACCCCTTTATAAATATTACTTAATAATATAATTATAAATTATAAAATTACGAAATGCATATTTTAATAATGAATTTAATAAATATCTTAAATAATATTCACTTTTAGGGTCAATAATAGGTAAATTATTTTTTGTAATGTTATTTTGTTATTTGTTGCTTATCTCACTTTTTGATGTTAATATCAAAATTAAACAAGAACAAAGAATTATACGGAGGTAGTATATGGCAAGAGTTGTTATCGCTTTAGGCGGAAATGCTTTAGGGAGTAACCCTACTGAGCAAAAGGAATTAGTAAAAATTCCTGCAAAGAAAATTGTAGAATTAGTTAAACAAGGACATCAAGTTGTTGTGGGGCATGGTAATGGACCACAGGTTGGGATGATTGTTAATAGTTTTAGTAATGAAGCTGTAATTAAAAAGAATGGTTTTAATATGCCATTTGCTGAAGCTGGCGGAATGAGTCAAGGTTACATCGGTTATCACTTACAAAATGCAATTTATAGTGAATTGAAAAAAAATAAAATGGATACGCAAGTACAATATATTTTGACACAAACATTAGTTGATGCAAAAGACAGCGCTTTTCAAAATCCATCAAAACCAGTTGGACCATTTTATAAAGATGAAGCAACTGCAAAAGCAGCTAATCCTGGTTCAACTATTATAGATGACGCTGGACGTGGCTTTCGTAAAGTTGTAGCAAGTCCTAAACCAATTGATTTCTTAGGTATTAAAGCCATTAAACAATCAGTTGAAAACGGAACTGTTGTAATTGTTGGTGGTGGTGGTGGAATTCCCACTATCGCCCATGCTGACAGTTACCAAGGCGTTGACGGCGTGATTGATAAGGATTTCGCTTTAGCTTTAATGGCAGAAAAAGTAAATGCTGATAAATTAGTTATTTTAACTGGCGTTAGCAAAGTTGCTATTAATTGAGGCAAACCAAACCAATCTAATATTGACAAGGCTAATATTAAAGAAATGGAACAACATATTAAGGATAACCAATTCGCACCAGGTTCAATGTTACCTAAAGTTCAAGCTGCAATTTCGTTTGTTAAACGTGACCCTAAATCAGAAGCAGTTATTGCTTTACTTGAAGAAGTAGACGATGCTATGAAGGGTAAAACCGGCACAATTATTGTTGCAAAATAATTAATAAATTATTATATAAATAAAACAACAAGTACTATTTCACATAAAAGTGGTAGGCTTGTTGTTTTATTTATTGTACTTCCATTCTTATTAAATATTGTAATTATACGTATTAGCAATACTCTAATATTTGTTAACATTTATATCCATTTTTTTAAATATTAAGATTTTTTACTTTAATCTGTGAAGTTAAAAGTGGAGGATTTAATATGAATGAAATAATTTTATACTTTACAAAAAAATATGATGGAGATTGAGAAGCTATTTATAAAGCTATTAATGACAAAGAAAGCGTTGAGTTGAAGGATATTCAATCAGTATTTGATGATGTTCGCACGAACTACTTATCAATTATTGACCGTGATTATCCTAACAAATTTAAGGATATATTTATGCCACCTTTTTCATTGTTTCATGCAGGTAAAAAGGAATTATTAGAAAATAAAATAATTGGATTACAAGGTTATGGAAATGAACATGAAATGAAATTTATTGAATCATTAATTAAACATAATTTTACATTTATTATTATTAACAACATTAAGAACCAAAGATTAATTAGCTTTCTGAAAGCTAATAAAACCGCACTAATTTTAGTTAATTTAAATGGTATTAATAAGTTAGCTAATGATTTAAAAATTAATAGTCAAAAAAATATTCTATTAGTTTCAGAAAGACCAGATAATATAGTTGTCAAGGATCAAAAAATTCAGAGAATTGAAAGAATTATTATAGCATTAGCTGATTTAGTAATTATTTTTGCCCGTGATTGTACTTCAAATAATAGTTTGGTAGAAACTGCTAGTTTAGAAAATAAAAAAATTGGTTTTATTAAACAGGTTGATAAAAATGTAGATTATCCAAGTCGAACCATTAATTATAAAACAATCGATAAAATTGACGATATTGTCAATATGAACTAATTTTTTTTATCTATATTCTATAGATATATAATATTTACTTTTCAAATCAACTATTACTATATATAATAAACTTGAAGTTTGAAGGTGGATTATGAATAAAAATCTAATTATTGTAGAATCAGCAAATAAAATTAAATCGATTCAATCATATGTAGGAAGTGATTATGTAGTGTTAGCTACAGGTGGTCATTTAAGGGAACTAAATAAAAATTACGGTTACAACCGAAAAACATTTGAACCAAAGTGGGAAATTGTTAGTAACCCAAGAAGTAAAATTAGTAAACAACATACAATTGATGAAATAGATAAAGAAGCAAAAAATGCTGAAAATATCTTTTTAGCAACTGACCCTGATCGTGAAGGGGAAGCGATAGCTTGACATATTTTTGATTTACTATCGGAAGAAGATAAATTGAAATGTAAAAGAATTACTTTTAATGAAGTAACAAAAAAATATATTCTTAATGCTATTGAAAATCCTAGAAGCATTGATGACAATCTTGTTAAGAGTCAATTTACTAGAAGAATTTTAGATCGCCTTGTAGGTTACAAATTATCTAATTTGGTTAAAACAACTTTAAAAGCAATATCTGCTGGGAGAGTGCAATCAATCGCTTTAATGTTTATAGTTGATCGAGAACTTGAAAGAAGAGTTTTTGTCCCAACATTATGATGAACAATTGATACCATAATTGACAAAGATATTGAAGCTTATTTAAGAAGTGCTCCTGAAGAAATAGATGAAGTAAAAATAGATGGTAGATCTGAAAGTGAAATTCGTTTTAAAACAGAAGCTGATGCTATTGTGCATGAAGCGAAACTAAATGATGAATTTGAAATTTATAATATTGATGAACCTAAACACAGACCTGGTCCAAGAAAAAAACCTTATACTACAGATACTTTATTACAAGATGCTTTTCAACAATTAGGATGGGGTACTGATAAAACAACAAAAATTGCTCAAATGATGTTTGAAGGTGTTGAAATTAACGGTGAGCAAACTGCACTAATTTCATATCCAAGAACAGATAGTGAACGTATGAGTGATGAATTCGTAGTTAGTGCTCATGAATATATAAGAAATAATTATGGTGAAGATCATATAAGTAATTTTTTTATGCAAAAACCTAAAAGCAAAAAAAAGCAATTAAATATTCAAGACGCTCATGAGGCAATTAGACCAATTTCGGTTTCAACTTCTCCCGAATCTATTGTGGATAGTCTTAAAGATGATACTAGTAGTAGCATTAGTAAACTATACCGCTTAATTTGAACTAGAACCGTTGCTGCCTTAATGAAACCACCAATTTATTTAGGTCATACAATTAGATTTATTAATAATGGCTATAAGTTTTATACTTCTTATCGTGAATTAACTTTTAAAGGTTATCTTGCTTTACCATACTACAATATTGAAAATGCAAAAAATACTATTAATTTAACATCATACAAAGTTGGTGATATTTTAAAACGGAAGTCAACAATTGTTAAAGACCATACAACAACACCGCCACCATATTATAATGAAGGTACACTTGTTGGAGCTTTAAAGGCAGCTGGGGTTGGACGGCCTTCAACTTATAGAACAATGACAAAAATTGGGCAAAGTAGAGGTTATGTTACCAAAGAAAAACAAAATCTAATTCCATCAGAGATAGGTTTAAAGGTTATTCAAGAACTTCGTAAACAATTTCCAGATATCATAAGTAAAAAATTTACAGCCGATATGGAATTGAGACTTGATGCAATAGCTGAAGGAAAGGAAGATTGAAAAGTTTGATTAATGGAATTTGCACCCAAATTTCAGGAAATGGTTAAGCAATCATACGATACAATCGTTCGTGTAAAAGACGAAAAAGCTGGTCGAGATTGTCCAGATTGTGGCAAAGACTTAGTAATAAAAACAAGTCGTTATAATAAAAAATTTATTGGATGTTCTGGATTTCCTAATTGTCATTTTATTGAACCATTAGAAAAACCAAAATTATTAGAAGAGTTATGTCCGCAATGTAATAGTCAATTGATTGAACGTAAAAATCGACGTGGTGAAACTTTTATTGGTTGTTCATCATTTCCTAAATGTAGATTCATTAAAAGTGATGAAAACCGTAAAAAATATCCGAGTAAAGAAAAAACTAATAAACCTGAAAAAGAATAATATTATTTTTTAAGGTATAATAATAATATAGATATAAACTATATTTAAATGAAAATATGAAAGGAATATTATGAATTTAAAAACAACTAATGAATTAGATGAAATTCTTAAAAGTAATAAAATTGTTTTAGTAGATTTTTTTGCAACCTGGTGTGGACCGTGTAAAATGATGAGTCCGGTTATCGATACAATGGAACAAAAAATGTCGGAAATCAAATTTGTGAAAATAAATGTGGAGGAATTTGAAAGTATTGCTACAAAATACGAAGTTCAAGGTGTCCCTACTATATTAATTTTCAAAGAAGGCAAAGAGCAAGAACGTAGTTCAGGTTTTGTTCCAGAAGAAGTTCTTACACAAAAGTTAAATAAATACTAATAAAGTAATATATAATAGAAAATGATTATAGTGACTATAATCATTTTCTATTATATTATGAGGAAAAAAATGAAATATAAAATATTCGCTATCGATTTAGACGGAACTTTACTTAATTGAAAAAAATCGATTAATAACTTTAATTTCAACGCATTGAAATCATATTGTGATGCAGGAGGGATGCCTGTAGTTATTACGGGCAGAGCTCCTGATTCCGCAAAAATATATATTAAACAAATTGAAAAAGCTACTAATTGTAAAATCAAATATTTAGCAACACTTAATGGTAACATTATTGAAGATTTATCATCAAATGAAATTATATATTCTACAACAATTCCAGCAGCATTATGCGAAAAATTATATCATATATCTCTTAAATACAATTTAGTTTTTTGACCCTATACTGTAGAAGGAATTAGGAAGGATTATGTAGAAATTTATGGTCCTAAATCCTTTTCAATGTGTGTGCAACATTTCCATAAAGGGATAAAAATTGTTAGACCTAGAGTTTATCGTGCTAATGAGTCATATAAAATTAATATAATAAATAACGGTGCAAAAGCCTATAGATTATTTAAAGCGTACAAGTATGTAGTCAATAATTTACAAGATGAACTCGATATTGCCTTTACTAGTAAATGAGTTTTTGAAGTAACTATGAAAAATTCAAATAAAGGAAATGCTATTGCAATCATTGCTGATCGTGAAAATATACCATTAGAAAATGTTGCAGCTATTGGTGATTCAGCAAACGACATTTCTATGTTTAAAGTTGTTGGTCATCCAATTGGAGCAAAAAATAATAATCAAGTTATAACAGAATATGTGGATTATATAGTGAAGGATCCTGGTGATGAAAGTGTTGCAAAGGCTATTATGGAAGATTTAATACATGAAAAATAATATCAAAATGATAGTGACCGATGTTGATGGTACATTATATGATAATGAAAGAGGCATCATTGAACCCTACACTCTCAAAAAATTAAAAGAAGCTCATGATAAAGGTGTTATTTTGACAATAAGCTCAGGTCGCTCACCTATGGCAGCATTTGATATGTATGCTCAAACAAATCTACCTCACGACGGCTATGTATGTTCAATGAACGGTGGAGCAATTTTTAAAGCCAATAATATTAAGGAACCTATTTTTACTACTAAATTTACAAAAAAGCAAATTAACTCGTTAATTACATTACATGAAGAAACAAAATTAGAACACACAGTTACAATTTTTTACGGTTTAGATAATACAGTTATTCCAACAAGTGATTCAATTTTTAAAAATAGTTCTTGAGATTATGTTCGAGAGACTGACTTAGTAAGAATTGCTGATACTGATATCAAAGCTCTAAAACGAGGTAAATTTGATATTATTAAAGCACTAGTTATTCATGATGCTTGCGGTAAAATAGATGAATTTCATCATTTAATGAAGAAACTTAATAATCTAGATGAAGAATTATTAATTAGTGCTGGCGGTCAAGGTAAAAATATTTTTGCAGAGATTAATCCGCCAGGTTCATCTAAAGGGATGGCATTAGATCATCTAGCTTATTTACATGGAATTAAAGTTGACGAAATGCTAGTTATAGGAGATTGATTAAATGATATTAGCATGTTAAAGCGTGCTAAATTCTCTGTAACATTAAACACATCTAATGAAGAAGTGCGCAAAGCAAGTAAATATATTATGGAAGCTAGACCATCTGAAATTGTAGGTAAAGCAATAGAAAAATTTATTTTATAATAACTAAAATTACATTTCATTCTTATTTGTCAAAACATAGACAAATAAGAATTTTTTTTCATAAACAATATTTAGTTTAAATAAAAATATCAATTTATTTTTTTTTCAAGATGTTTTATGTATAATTAATTAACATTAAAAAAATTATATATTTTTTTACTTTATTATGCGAAAGATGATGAGGTGTTTTTATGAATCAACCATTACTAAAATTAATAGATATCAACAAAACTTTTGATGACGGTTTTACCGCTGTTGAAAAATTTGATTTAGAAATTAAGAAAGGCGAATTTGTTACTTTATTAGGTCCTAGTGGATGTGGTAAAACAACAATGCTAAAAATGTTGGGTGGTTTTGAATTACCTACTCACGGGAAAATTTTATATAACGGAATTGACATTAAAGATATGCCACCTTTTAACCGACCAACTGCTACGGTTTTTCAAGATTATGCTTTGTTTCCTAATATGACAATTTATCAAAATATAGCGTATGGTTTAAAATTAATGAGAACGCCACTTGACAATATAAACAATACTATATATGTTGAGGCAGAAAAAGTCCATAAGCAATCTGAAAAAAAAGCAAAAAGCAAAATTAAACAAGTAGAAAAGCATCTTAAAAGTTTATCAAAGGATATTATAAGAGAAAAGAAAAGATATAATATAAATTCGTTTGTGAATGAAATAAATGAAATGAGAAGGCCACAATTTCTAGCTACTATTGACCAATATGATAATGAATTATATAAATTATATGGTGATGATTTTAGTTCAAAAATAAGTTTTATTGACAATGTTTATGATTGAATAAACGGTGCCTTTTCTTTACTTAGAATTCCTTTTCAATTACAAATTGAGTATAAAGATTTAAACGAAATAGAAAAAAAAATAGTAAATCTTAAGAAATGATACCGATATAAAAAACCGATAGATGATAAAATTGATAATTTAGAATGAAAATTTAATGACTTAGATTATTGAATTTCATATTGACAAACATTCCCCCAATTGCGCAGGGATAATTTTGAAAAACGTAATATAACAAGAAAATTAACAAAAATTGAGATTAATGAAAGAATTTCCAATGTTTTAGATTTGGTTGGATTAAAAGGTAAAGAGGATAAATTTCCAAATCAATTATCTGGTGGAATGCAACAACGCGTTGCACTGGCTAGAGCTATAGTTATTGAACCTGAAATATTATTATTAGATGAACCATTGAGTGCACTAGATGCCAAAGTAAGAAAACAGATGCAAGCAGAATTAAAACGTCTTCATAAAGAGTTAGGGATAACTTTTATTTTGGTGACACACGATCAAGAAGAAGCGTTAACATTGTCCGATAAGGTAGTCGTAATGTGTGATGGTGAAATTAAAGATTCAGGAACACCTAATCAAATTTATGATACTCCATCCAATATCTGAGTTGCTAATTTTATTGGTAAAACAAATATTTTTAAAGGAGAATGTTTAGTTAATAAAAAAGTGGCAGCACTAGACATAATATTCAATATAAAAGAGATACATGATGTTAATGAAAATGTCAATGTTTTGATTCGACCTGAGGATTTTGATGTAGTATCAGTTTCTAAAGGATTTATTAAAGCTGAGGTTAAAGACGTACTATATAAAGGTTTGATGTGAGAAATTATTTGTAGTTATAAGGATCTAATTATTAATGTTGAAAGTGTTAATCAGGTTAAAATAGGAGATGTTGTTGGTTTAGTCTGAGACGACGACGACGTTCATATTATTCCAAATAATTGCGCGAAAGGAGAAACTGCTAATGACAAAACAGAATAAAAAATTTACTAATCATTTTACATGAAATAAACGTTTGTGGTTAGTTGTTCCATTCGCTTTATTAACAATTCTTTTAGTAATCATTCCGCTAGTTATGGTAATTGTGCAATCATTTATTCCTGTTGATGGAGGGGCTGTTAATGATAATTGAAGTATTGTAACTGGTACAATTTGAGAGAAAATTGGTAAATCTCTCTATATTTCGATTGCAGCAACAATAATATCAATAGTTTTAGCTTATCCTTTTTGCTACTTTCTATCATTTAGTAAATCAAAATTATTTAAATCCGTTATTTTATTAACAATAACTGCGCCCATATGAAGTAGTCTATTAATTAAATTAATTGGTTTAAAAACATTTTTTGACGTCATTAACGGTGAATTAAATAGCACGTATGGAGATATTTTTACGATAATTGGAATTACATATATGTATGTTCCATTTATGATTATCCCTTTATACACTACATTGGAAGCAATGCCTCGTTCTTTAATCGATGCATCAAAAGATTTAGGGAATAATGGCATTAGAACTTTTTTTTATATTGTTGTACCTTACACTAAAAATGCATTATTTTCAGGAATAAGTTTAGTATTGCTCCCTGCCTTCACTTCGGTCGCCATACCAGCCTTTTTAAATAACGCCAATAGTGGAGATATGATTGGTAATATTATAATTGATCAAGGACAAAATGGATTGGAAAGTAAAATAGCAATAGCTCGAGCATCAGCATTAAGTCTTTTAGTTAGCATCATTATGTTTCTAGTTTATGGTTTAATCGTTCTATCTCCAAAAATGTACCGCTCTATAATGCGCTATAAATCAAAATTAGAAATGAGGGTTAAACATGAATAATTTTTTATCATTTTTAAGAAAATCATATATTTATATTATTCTAATTTTAATTTATATACCGTTAATTTTTATTGTTATTTTAAGTTTTACTCAAGCTTCTGATAAAGGTAATATTAGTGATTCTTTTAGTTTCGATGGTGGTCAAAATTACTTAAAATTATTTACAAATGATGATTTTGTTAATGCTTTAGTAAACACAATAGTTATTAGTGTTATTGTAGTGCCTATATCAACTATTATTGCTGTTTTAACTTGTTTTGGAATATGGAATTCTAAAAAAGTATATCAATCAGGTGTTTTATCATCTTCTAAAATTAATATTGTGAACCCTGATGTTATCACTGGAATTAGTTTGGCTCTTCTATTTTCATCAACATGAATAGCTATCGGCTTAAATCTAGGCTTCTTTACAGTTATTTTATCTCATATTTCATTTTGTACACCTTATGCAATTATTGTAATTTATCCTCGAATGCAAAAAATGAATCATAATCTTATTTTAGCTTCATATGATTTAGGTTACAATAAACTAGCAACTTTTTTTAAAGTTACTATCCCATTCTTGTTGCCTGCAATCATCAGTGGAGCAGCAATTGTTTTTGCAATGAGTTTTGACGATTTCATTATTACAAATTTAACAAGGGGAAGAGTGACAACAATATCGACTCAATTGTATGCGATGCGAAAAGGTATTAAGGCTTGAGCCGTTACCTTTGGAGCTATCATTATTATGATTACTTTATTCATAATGGGTATGGTTGCATTGCATCATAAATATCTTGATAAAAGGAATATCAAAGGCAAGCGTCAAGATAAGCTTAGAGTTTGAAACAAGCAAGGTTTAAAATAATGAAACGGCGAAATTTTAAAATAGGCATTACTTTGATTAGCGGACTACTAATAATAGCTCCTTTTAGTGCTATACTGGTTTCTTGCTCAAGCATTGATCAAAATCGTTTGGTGTATGGTAATTTTGAAAGCTATATGAGTAATGATGTTGAAAGATATTTACAAACTAAGTACGATGTATCATTTGACTCATATGAAACAAATGAACAAATTTTAAGTATCTTAAAAAACGATTCAATGGATGTAGTCACGCCTTCAACATATATGGATATATCTTTAATCAAAGATAATTTAATTCAACCGCTAGATTGATCTAAATTTAAATTAGGTAATATAAAAAATGTGAATGATTTAATTAAAAATAATATTTTTACTCCCGCGACGATTAAAGCTATGGATGCATATGGAGATTTAAACGGCGATGGTATTATAGTTCCATATGATTCACTTTTTGATAGTAACAATAAACTAATTCTAAGTAAATCTTACAAAATTTTTAAAAATGGCGTTCCATCTTCGGTGCAGTATTTAACAAGTAAAAATAATGGTATGCCTGGTGCACTAGATTTGTTTAGTCAGGATAGTCTATTAAATTGAACTATTCCGTATTTTTTACAGGACAATATTTTTGCATACCGAGGGCCTGAAATAAATAGCTGAGGGCCAAAGAAAAAAAGTGATGCCGATAAAACCACAAATTGGTCGGATGTTTTATATACAATGAGTCATGATAAACGTTTTTATCACGCTAAGACACCTAACTTAGGAATGGTCGATGATTCTAGAACTATTTATTCAATACCTCGTTTGATGCAAGATGGGAATGCAAATGTTAATCCCCAATTAAATAAAAAACCTGGTGAATTTCAAAATGTTGAAATTTCAGATGTTGAAAAAACATATAAATATTTTGTTAACGAATTTAAAAATTCTTCTAGTCATATTTTATTAAACTCAGATTCTAGTGTTATTTTAAACAAGCTTTCACGAGACGAAATTAGTGGTGGAATTATGTATAATGGCGATGTTGTTTATAGCGTCACCGGTGGTGACGATGGCATCAATATCAAAGCGAACGACATCCATTTCAAACGGCCAAATAGTACGCTTGTTGCATTGGATACAATAGCTTTCAATAAAAATTTGAAAGGTGATAAATTAGACGCTGCATATAATATCGTTAGAACAATAATGTTTGATACCATCGATAAAGGTGGAGTTATTAATGATGCTGGATCTCTAGATAATAATAAAGATTATAAATATTGAAGCACAAAAAATTTTGATGAAGTTAACTATACTCCTGTTGTAACTAATATGTATAATTTTGCAACTTCACAAGGTCATTATGATCCTTCGTCTTTAGCCCCATACGATTCTTATTTTGGGAACAGTAAAAAGGATTTAATGGAAAAAGAACTTTTAAAAATAGATGTGAATCAAAAAATGCTTGAACAACCACTAAATAATATTAGTAAATCAAATATGCAAATAGCTTATTATTCATTTAAAAATGATTTATAGTATTGCCAATAAGTATTACTAAAGTTTTATTAATTATATGAAAATAGTAATGAATAAATTTTCTTAAATCGAATTATAGAATTTTAATTTAATTTTATATTCTATAGTACATTAAGTATTTATAATTTACTTTTTTAATCTTGTCTAATGTTTTTGCCTTATTTGTGTATGCTAAAAAACAAAAAATTATAAACATGTTATATAATAATAAATATAGTACATAATAGATAAATTATATACAAGTTAGGGTCTAAGGAGATTTACAATGCAAGAATTTATATGTGAGTATACTTTAATAGAAAATTATCACGAGCCTTCTGAGAGATGAATTACAGAAGTTGTTGTTAAAGATAATTATGAAGAAGCATACCAATTTTATTTAGCAATAGTTGAATCTATGCACCGGGATATTCAAATGTACGATTTTTTGAATCGAAGAATTTTTAGTTCTATTACAATAGCTGAAGTTTCTGCAATGTATCCAAACGGGAAAGTAATTCACTATTATAACAAAAGTCAAATTGAAGAACAAATTGCAAAGGAAAATGAAATCCGCGAAGCTGTGTCTCAGTCAGGTATTGGTTATAGTTCGCAACGTAATCCAATGGTTGTTCAGGGAGGTATGAATAATACCAGATATCACAAAGGTTATGAAGAAAAACCCTTTTATTCAAAAATGTTTAATGGTTGAAAGAATCATGGATATCCTCAATCTTATGGAAACCAATATGGAGCTCAACCCCAACGCAATAATTATGACTTATATTATCTAAACCAATTAAATTCGCGTAACGGACAAGCGTATATGCCGCGTCAACAATCATATCAACCAATACAAGTGTATCAACCGCCGTTGCCACAACAAAATGTATATGTTAATGAAATTGCAAATCGTCCAATGGCGACTCAACCTTGTTATGTGCCGTACCAATATCCACAAACAAATAACCCTCAATCACGTAATATGCAATTTCAAAATGTTCAAAGTTTACCGCAACAAAACGTGACTCATGAAAGAGGTAACATTCCTTATGTTCAACCAATTGGAGCGCCTAATTTTAAGAATGTCCAACAAGAACAACCTCAAGACGAAGAAGAGAATAATGTAATTCCACCACCATCACCAGATGATCTTGATTTTAGAGAAGGTCAAATTTTTGATGGTAGTCCTGATCCTGATCAATCAAAAGATCGTCAAATTATTATGATGTCGCTTACAGGTAATGAAATAGATAGTATTTTTGATGGTGATTATGATGTAGTGTTCGGAGAAGCGCCTGCTGAAGATTTCGATCGTGTAATCGTATACGACCTAGATGCTGATGCAGTTGTGGGTGAATTTGATGTTTCTGAAGTCGTAACTGACGACAAGAAAGTTTTATGAAAAGATTTCAAAAATGATTCACCAATGAAACATAGTAATTATAAAAAATTCTTTAAGGGTTTGGATGATGCGTCAGCAATTATATCTGTTAATCCGTTCTTTTATCAAAATGAAAAAACACTTGAAGACTTTAGAATGGATGAAGCGCCCGATGCTTACGAATATTTAGTAGAAGTATTCTAAATTAATATAAATATCTAAAATAACCAATGCTATAGCTTTCTATTAATGCTAGTGGAGGTTATTTTTAATTATAGTAAAATTAAATCAATTAACGAATTATAGAGGAGGTACTTAGATGGAATTAGTTAAAGGCGAATTTCCTTTCTTCCGCATTAATAAAATTAAAAATAAACAAGGTGATATAATTTTTATACATGATTTTCCAGATAATTCCTATATTCCAGATAATATTAAAGATGAAATTACTAATTTTAATTATTTAGCAATTGATCTACCAGGTTGTGGAGTAACGCCCATTATAAAGGATGATAAAATTAATGTTTATCATCAGGCTTGTCTATTGGTGGAATGAGTTCATGAAAAAGAATTTAATAATATAATTTTAATAGGCCATGGAATAGGAAGCTCAATAGCAATAATTTTAGCTGATATGATTAAAGCAAAAATCAAGAACTTAATTTTAATAAATCCCCCTGACCGTAAAATGTTTAAAAAAATGCATTTCAATAATAATATTCTAATCAACAGTCAAACAGAAGAGATTGCTAATATTTACAATGAACTTTTTTATTATGATTTTAGTAATAAGGTTTTAGAAACGGAAAATGCTAATAAAAAATTTCTAATTTTTAAGAAATACCATAGCGATTTAACAAAATTGGAAAAACAATTATATAATTACCGTTCCTTCCGAGATATTCAAGATACTGTAAAAAAAATTACTTCACCAACTACTATAATTGTTGGTGAGGATAATAAATATTATAAATATAATAAAGCTCTTGATTGATATAAAGACAATATGAAAAATATTGATATAGTACACTTTAAGCAATCTAGTCATTATCCCTTTTTAGAGGAACCACAATTATATTTTTCTATCATTAAAAAATTATTAGACTGCGGATAGTTTTATGTGAATTTTATCAATAAGAAACATTGAGTTTTATAAAATTGAGGTAATTTTAATAACAGAATAGCTTTAAAAAAGTAGAAAATTATTTGCAGACAGAAATTTTGCATTCTAAAATTTAATGTAATATAACTACATAGCTTAATTTGAGTATCCCTATAATTAGATATAAACTAAATTTTAATTTTAAATAAATATCATAAATTATATGAAAATCTAATTTACACAAAATATCCTACAATACAAAATCATTAGTTTAACTTGTTAATGATAACTAATTCTTCCACTTCAGGTATTTGATCTTGAAGTATGCTTTCTACTCCATCTTTATAAGTCATATCAATTAGTGAGCAGCCAACGCATGCTGCTAATAATTTAATTTCAACGACACCTTTGTTATAACTAATAAATTCAAGGTCACCGCCATCTTGCCGGACGAACATTCTAATAGTTTCTATAACATTTTTAATTTCATCAATTATTTCTGGATCAGTTCTTTGTGTTAATTTATTATCCATATTATTTTCTCCTTTATTGAATTAATTTCATTTTTTTAGCCATTGACATTTCAGTAACTGTTGTTACTAAAAATTTATCTTGATTTTCATTTTCCTTTACCACAAAATAATATTTGTCTGAATTTGGAATAGGATAATAAAGGTAGCCTTTGCTATCAAATTCCACATAACTTTGCGACAGCATTACTTTCAATTTAGCTTCAATAATTAAATCGCTATCAATGCCTCAATCTAATCTCTCTTTTGCTCGAATTAGAGCATGATGGGTAATAATGAATTTAGACGTATTATAAAACCCCATTATTTAAAGAACCATAGAGTAATGTTTTGTATTATGTCCATTATTTTTTCTAGTAAATTTCTAGTAACACTTTTTGAATTATAAGTTTCTCGCGAACTACTAGTAGCATTAACTCAAATTAAAATAGGCTTTTGCATATTGACTCCTTAAATTAATTTTATTATACATTAATTGATGGAGTTTCTTGTATCTTGATAACTTTTTAAGACGATTTTAATTCATTCATAAAAAGTTGTAATATTAAATGTACACAAATTAGCTTATTTTAGATATAATATTATATATTAAATATGATATATTATAAAATAATTAAAAATATAAATTTAATTTAGTACATATATAATTTTATTGGTATAATATATTGACTTTTAATAAAACTTAGAAGAATAAGATATTATATAATTTAGAAAGAGGGTGGAATTATGGCAGTACCTAAACGAAATGTCAGCCAGGCACGTAAAGGGAAAAGACGTAGTCACGATCATTTAGAAGTTCAAACTACAGTGGTATGTAAAAAATGTGGTAAACCTAAACAACCGCATCGTGTTTGCCGCGCTTGTGGAACTTATAATGGTAAAAAAGTATTAGATATTTAATATGCATAATATTAAAAAACCATTAAAAAACACCGCACCAAGTATAAAATCTCAAACTGCTTTATCAAGTAATGTAGTTAAAAAAATTAAAATAGATTTATCTTCAATGCCAAATGTTGATGTTTATAGTGATATGCCAATTAAGCGTAAAACTAGCTCGTTCAACGCTGTGATAGCATTGTGTTTGCTAACATTAGGTTTATTAGTAGGAATATCAATTTCGTGCATCATTATCTTTTTCGCAGCATAATTAAATAAGTTCATCGCTACCGATGAACTTATTTTTTATTCATATTTAATAATTTTTTGACGGATAGCTCAAACTGCTGTTGTAACTTCAGCAACGCCTATACAAATTAAATTAGGTCTCAGTTTTTTAAATACAATGTTACCCGCTGCATAAACTCCTATAGTTGATGATTCGTTATTTTCATCAACTATAATACGGTTTGCTTTTTTCTCTAATGTAGTAAATTGTGATAATGATTTCGGGTTTATTGTTTGGCCATATTGCACAATTGCAATATCATACTCTAATGTAGATTTGTGATGAGATTCATTGCTGACTAAAATGATGTCATGATTACTTATAGATTCAATAGTCACATCCATATATTGGTCAACATTATTTTTTGCTAAATTAGCAACACTAAGACCTGCAGCTCTAAATGTATCACGGCGATGGACAATAGCAACATTTTTAGCAAAACAATATTGAGCTACATGATTAGCAATATCAACCGCTGAATCACCACCACCAAAAATGACGACATTTTTATTTTTATAATGATCATTACTCTTTAGATTATATTCAATTTTTTTTTCGTCATAATCCTTAGCCTGTTTAGATATTTCTAATGGGCGATGAATAAATTGACCAATGCCAGTTGTGATAACAATAAATTTCGATTTTAATTCTTTCTTATTTTCTAACATTACGCTAAAACCATATTCAGTTTTTTCAAAGGATATAACCCGAACATTAAGAAAAATATCATATTTCTCCTTATATTGCTCCATTTGCTCTATGTATATTTTAGTTAGATCACTTGCAATAATATCTTTATAGCCAGGTATGTCGTGTAAATGTTTTTCACTATAAAGCGACATTGGTTGACCGCCTAAATAATTGTCTGCTTCGACAATTGCAGTTTTGAAACCTCAATGATTAGCAATAAAATTACCCATTATCCCAGTTGGTCCGCCTCCTATAAAAATAATATCATACATAATTTTTCTCCCTTTTAAATTAAATTATTATACACCATATTTTAAAAATTAGATTAATATAGAAACCGCATATAAAAATTATAAATAGTAGGAAATTTATGAATTTCATTTTAAAATCCTATGATATTAGCAAATTCACTATTATTTTTTAATAAAATGCAATTTTTTACTTTGTTTATAATACAATTTTCCCATTTCATTAGTATTTAATATATAATTTAAACGTATATAATACGCCACAAGTTAAATTGGAAATATTTATACGTGATTAAATTAAGTAATAAGGATAAAAAAAATGGCAGAAAATAAATTATTAAAAGAGAACATTGTATACATTGATGAAAACGATGCTAAAACAATTGGAATCGTTGAAGGTGAACAACAATCTGTTTTTATTGATGGTAAAAATGTAGATGTTGTTTTCGTCGATGAACATGATATTTTACCAACAACCAAAAAAGAAAAAGAAATAATTCAAGAGGCTAGCGAATTAGCTATTAATCGCAAGGAAGATGAACACTTAGAAGAACGTGCTTTAGCTGTACGATCAGGTAAGACATATAATCTTTGAGAAAATATCAAGGAATTCTTTGCTCACGCTACAACTAATATTATTAATTACTTTAAAAACTTATTTAATGGAACAAAGAAATTCGATGGAACTGATGTTTTTACAGACGAAGAAATTAGAATTATTGAAGAAGTTATTTCTGAGGTTAAAGCAAACAAAGATGAACCAACATCAAGTGGTGTCGACTTAGCTGTTAACACTTATTAAAAATCTTTTTAAAACATAGTTACGACTATGTTTTTTTTATTCGATTGACTCTGATGACAGATTTTATTATTTAAATTAATGTATAATATAAATATCTTACTTTTATCGAGACTAAATATAATTATAGAGGGGTATTATAATGAAATTTTTTAAACATCAAAATAACACTAAAAGGAATTCAAATGTAAATAAATACGCTTTAGCTGAAGACAATACACCTACAATGCAATACGTGATGAATAAAATTAGTAATCGTAATCGTATCACGCAAACTATTAACTATAAACCATTTTATGATACATCACCTATGCAACCACCACAAATGCGTGGTATTGCGCCTAATAGAGCTTTAGCTGGACTTCATGTTGTTGAACCAATTGTAGAACCATTCCCTCGCGGCGGTAGACTAAACTATAATGACGTTAAAGTAGCACCATTACTTTATATGAACGGGCGAGGCACTAGAGTTAATCTTAAAACCATAGATGCATCAATTCCTTATGAAACAATCCAATACGGGTTTAATGTTCATGATGTTCGTAAGCCATTAGTTTATGCTGGAAACATTGGATTGAATCATGAGTTTAGAACAATAAACACAAGCATTGATAATAGTGATTTAGAGCGTTCAAGTCAAATCAGAAGTTTAAGTTTAGTTAATCCATTATTTTTAAATCACAGAGCCAATTATCATAACGAAGCACCAACATATCATTTAAATATTCCAGAACCTAAATTACCGCGATTAACACCGTATGATCTTTTTGAAGATTTAAAACACGCACAAGAATATAATGCTAATTTTCCTAAATTACACCGAGAAAATAATTTAATAAACCCCGATGATGATTATGATATTGTACGTCATCGTGTACGTCAATATAACGAGTGATAAACCATACAAATAAATGGTGTATTAATCATTAATATCAATTTTTTTAAAGAGCCTTTAGAGGCTCTATTTTTTATTGCAAGACACTATATTTAAGACACAAATTATTTCATCATTACAATAAGATTTGGTATTTTAATTACAAAATTGAATTATTTTTAAAATTAAAATACAATTTCATAATGAATTAATGGTTCAACAAATTCAACTATATTTAATATTTTTACTTAACTTTAGCATTGACTTTAAAAATATTTCATTATTTTTGACATAAATTCTTTTGAGGTATTCCATCCTTTGTTATAATTATTATGTAATATATATTAAATTATTCATTCTATTAGAACGTAGTAAACTATTCTAGTTTGATTGATTACATTTTAATTATAGTTACTCTTACATAGAATTAATTGAGGGCATAAAAATGGCAAAATATAATGATATCCAAAATCGGGATTTTAGAAAAGCAGAAAAAGCTCCATCTGCAGTAGAATTAACTAGAAATATCGATAATTTTGGTGTTACATTAAAACTTAAAGAAGATGTACTTTTGAACTTAACAAAAACACCAGAAGGGAAGATGTACGTTGATCAAGATAAAAGTAGTTTTTGAGGCGTTAATGCAATGTATAGTTTTGGGGAAACAGCACCGCAAAATGAAATTGATAAAATTAACATCGTTAAACATTATGATCCTAAAAATGATGTACATACTTTAAATTTATTGCGAGCAGAAGCAAATAAAATTATTACTGCGGCAAAAGCAGAATATAAAAAAAAGTCGCTACATGCAAAACTTTTAAGTGATAAAAAAATTACTTTCGCAGAAATTAAAGCTAGCCATTTATTATCTAAAGCAAAGGGAATTGAAATTACTTATGTTGATCGTCAAAATGAAGAAGTACGCAAGCGTGAAGCTTTACTATTGATTGATGAGTGAAAAGAAAAAGCTGTTGAAAATAATTCTACTCGTTTAGAATATTTGACACAAAGAGAAGAAAAATCACATGAAAAACTAAAAGGTCATGAAATGAGTGAAAGAGCTATTGCTGAAGAAAGACTTCTAGAAAGAGAAGTTTATGCTAAAGCACATTTAGAATGAGAAAAAGAAAAAGCTATCACATTGTCAAAAGGAATGTATTTTAATGTACCGCCTCCAATTCACAAGAAAATTTTAGGAACAAGAAATAATTACAAAGACGAATTAAAATATTCAACAATTAGTGAACTTAAAGGAGACCGAGTAATTAATTTATTAAATAATAAAGAAAGCATAAACGATGTTGATTATATTGATTCAACAAAACGCGGTAATGCTTTAAGTAAATTTAATAAATTTACAAAAAACCCTAAAACACATGCACTTGAAAGTAGAATGGATACCACAACTAGACGTAACCCACATGTCTACATCGTTGATGAAGATATATACGAAAGTCAATTACGCAAAAACAATTATATTGATGCAAAAAAAGAACGGTTTGAAATAATGGTTGATGCACGTATGTATGCCCCATTCAAAGAATACCTTCACGTTGAATGAAACGAAGAAGATTCAAATGATGAAATTAAATACCAAAATCAGAAGAAATTGGCAAAAGTTCGAAGTGATTCAGAAGACGTTCAACGCTATTATTTAAATAAAGAAGCTAAAGAGGAAGCCTTACGTAAATATAACGAAAATGCCGGCGAAAGAGAACCTTCATATTACTCTGTTGAGGATTGATCAGATAATGAGTATATCAACGGAGCAAAACAAGATGGCATATTTAAACGTTGATTTAAATCTAAAAAAGAACAAAATTATGAACAATCATTAAATTTTAGAGATACAGAAGAATTTGATGCAGAAACTTCTAATATGTATTTAAATGATAAAAATGAAATTAATGAATTAAAATTATATTTAGCTAAAAATCAAAATTATATTGATGTTTATGATGGTCAACTTTTAGACCGTACACGTTTAATTGATGATAAGTTTTACGCTTCAATTGATCATATTATACCTTTAGAATTGAGCGGAGATGATTCAATTAGTAATAAGGTTCTAACTAAAACTGAACTTCATTACAGTAAGGGTGACTTAACTCCTTTTGAATGGATGGATGATGAAAACTTTGATTTATTTTATGAAGAAGTTACAAAGTTATTGAAAGGCAAAGGACGTGAAAATAAAAAGCGTCTAAGAAATCTTATATTTATTAACAATGCTAAACATGAAGAATATTTAGATGAAGATAATCAAGATTTTAGTAGTTACGAACAATATGACGATGAAGATTATCAAGGAAATTCACGTGACCAATATAAGATACAAAAAGCTAATGTTCTATTACGAAAACTTCCAATTCATCCCATTATTCATGACGAACCATCAAAGCTATTGCAACACGGAATTAGAACGACAGATGCAATTAGAGCTTTTCAGCGTTTAAATGCTAATGACATTTACGCAGATAAAGAAAAGCAAAATATTTTAAATAAATTAAAATATGTTTGTGATGAAAATCGTAAGCAAGAAAATGCTTTTAGACATAATCAAGAAAAATCAAAACAATTGGATGATTATGTTAAGGTAAAAGCAGATGAATTAAAGGCAAATTTTGTATCAAGTAAAACGAAATTATCTACAAAAAATTTCAATAAAGACCAAAAAATAGATGAACGATATCGTAATATTTCTGAAACTTTATTTGAAAAATTTTCTATAGAACGACAAATGATAGATGAAAAAGAGGAAAATCTTCGCAACCGAGAGGAAGCACTTGAAATTCGTAACGAAGCTATCACTAAAGAAAAAATATTAAGTCATTTAGAAAAAGCTAATGTACGAGAAATTAAAACTTTACATCGCTTAAAAAATAAATTGGATCAAAATAATAAAAAGTATAACTTTAATATTCCAACATTTGATTTTCCTTTCGCAAATAAATTGTCAGAAGTCGGCGGAGAAAAATATTTAAATTTGAAAAAAATTAATGATAAATTAGTTTTACAATGGATTTCAGAGGAAATTCGTGAAAATCAATTGGATGAAGACGAAGATATTAAAGTTGATGGTACTACATCTATTATAGAAAAAGCTTCAAAATTCATTGACGGCTTTAGAGTTGGTGATATTGATAATAAAGTCGAAATTATTAATGAATCATTACCAAATAATATTACTAAAATTGTTGTTCTTGAAAAATATCGTCATAAAGATGAAATAGAACAAATTGAATTTTTAAGAGCTTTGGCTAAATCTATCGTTACTGATGCTGCAGATGCCGCATTGTTGCAAGAAGCAAGAACTGTTGAGCAAGCTCACATCGAACTAGAAGAAAAGATAGAAGAAGCTAAAGTATATTTAAATAAATGTGAAGTTATTGAAGAAATGATTGATCGTCGTAAAAGTTTCTACGAAAAAAGTTTGAAGGAAGCATGGGTTGATAACAAAAATAAAGAACGTGAATGAAACCGTATTATCAAATCTGAAAAACTTGAAAATGCAAAACAAGTTAATGTACTACGAAAACAAGCACAAGCTGATTTACGAGCTCAACTTCATAATTCCTTAAATGCAGATGGTTCAATACAAAATATTCATTTAGATATACAAAATGAATTTAAACATTCTCCTGAGGCAATTAAAATTAACCAACGACGAATTCGTATGTTAGAACAAGATTTAAATATGCCTATTTTCCGTGAAGGTGATCAAGAGAAAAAGAGAAAAAGAATTCAAGGTTCAGAGACTCCATCAACTACTAGTCAAAAAGTTGGAAAATACTTTGGAATGATGAAGGAAAAGTTTATAGAGGCATCAGCTGATACTGAACCTAATATAGACGAACTAATTGGCACAAAAGAAAAGTTGCGACTTCCAACACAAGAAAAATTTAGGGGAGTGGATATTGATGCTGATGCTAAAATTATTGAATTTAATGACCCGCTATCTATATCTAGAAATCAATCTATCCCAACAACAACCTTAGTTGGTAATAACAGTGAATATGAAAATATATTAAACACTAATAATGAGTATGAATTAGATGAATATCAGGATGAAATTAGTAATGATGCGTTTATACCAACTCCAATTATGGTAGGTGCAAATGGAAGTGATGCTCCTAATATGCAATTTAATGCACCAAATGAAATGTTTGAACCAAATCTTGACGCTTCAGCAAATCAAGATGAAATTGAAAATATTATTATTGATCCACTAACTATTCCTAGTGTAGGAGACTATAATGGTGGGATGGAAACCCCGATTGAGCAATTGCTTAGTAATTGGGAAAAGGAAACAAATGAAATTTCTAAGTCTTTAGATGATTTGAGTAATGATTGAAATAATGGAGTTGGACAAAAAAAAGTTGCTCAACGTCAAAAAGAAGATCAAACACAAATAAATAATGGTGTGGATTTTAAAAGTAAAACAATGGATGAATTAGAGGAAGAAGAACTAATTGATAAAAGTATTTTAAATCATTAGTAATACATCAAAAATAGCATCTTCAAAGAGGGTGTTATTTTTGATGGTGTGGAGGAGAAATGAAACTAAAGTTTGTAATGCCTGAAGAGATAATGATTGGCAATAAAACCATTATGAATATGAAATCGCGGATCGAAGGATCTGGTTTTAATAATGTCTTATTTATAATTTCAACGAACTTTAAAAAAAATAGTTACTTAAAACAATTACTTAAGAAATATAAAAATAAATTAGTTATTTGAATCGATCCTCTAACATTAGAAGAAGACATAATATTTAAAATAAATGATGATTTAGATAAACAACATTTGGAATTTGCCTTTATTATTGGTAATAGTCATATAGTTAATGTTGCGAAGGCTTCGCTTTTAGCCTACATAAATAATATAAATAATATTTATGGCGATTGTAGCGACGAAATGTTTGATCGTACAATTCCATTTGCAGTTGTTGCTTCTGAACCATATGATGCAACGGGTGCTTCGAATTGTGTTAAATTGATGCACGATAATAACTCATTATCTTATTATAGTGATGCATTTATTCCACGTTATTTTATTGTAGATTTTAAAATAATGCAAATTCAAAATCATGTATCTTTTAAAAACTATTTATTATCAAAAATTATTATCGGACTAGATTTATATTTTTTAGATAAAAAAAATATAATAGGCAGTAGTTTATCATTAGGGGCCGTTGAATTAATTTATCACGAGGCTCAAAATATTATTAACAACGAAATGAGTTATGAAACATTATATGTATTAGCACATGCCGATTATTCACTAGTTATGGCTGAAAATATGTTGCGCCAAAATAATCGAATTACAATTAGAGAATGTATTGAATATTTATATTGTAATTTAAATATTAAAAACGCACCTTTAGATTTAGTTGTTGCATCTTTATGTTTTAACGTGCTAAATTATTACAATAATAAGAATGAAGATTTTAGTATTATTGCAAAAAAATTATTCATTAACTTTGATGATAATAGTTACGAAGAGGTTTATCAAGCTATTCAAGTATGATGTCACAAACTTAATATTAAAACTGATGCAATGTGTTGACTTAGCGAACCGGATTGACGCATTCTTTATGAGGCAATCGTTAGTCACAGGGACAAGAAAATAATTAAGGAACTAAGGAATATTTTATAGGTAAATTTATGAAACGCAATAGATATAAAAAATCAATTTTATATTACAATAGTAAAACTTCGTTTTTATTAAATTCGAAATCTGAATCTTCTATTATCCAAATGCCACCACTTACTCTGATGGGTAATTACGTTTTAGAAGATCTTGGACAAGAATTAAGTCAATTGAACGCTAGTAAAGTTTTAGTTGTTACAGATAAAAATTTAGCTCTTTCTCCTATCTTTAAACGACTTGTAGATTCGCTCAACAAATGGCATATTAGTTACGCCTTATTTGATGATGTTATTCCAAATCCAACAATAGGAATAGTTAATAAAATTAAATTAAATTTTTTAGAATACAAATGTAATTATTTAATTTCATTAGGTGGGGGATCGACACATGATGCTGCTAAAGCGGCAGCAATTATTATTTCTAATAATAAAATAGCAAATTTAAACGGAATAAATAAACTTAAGTTTCCACCCGTCGGAGTTGTTTGTGTTAATACAACAACCGGAACTGGTTCTGAAGCAAATAGCATAAGTGTAATAACAAATGAAAAAAAATCAATTAAGATAACTTCTATAGATAAATTTAATATACCAATTTTAACAGTTTCAGACCCTAGTGTAACAGTTTCTCAGATGGCTAATGTAACCGCCAATGGAGGCATGAATATTTTAGCATTAGCAATAGAGGCCTACTTATCATTTAATCACCAGCCATTAACTGATGTGTTATCAATTAGATGCATCGAACTAGTTGGACAAAACCTAGTAAATTCTTATGAGACATTAAAAAACAACGACTATCGTTCAAATATGATGGCCGCTTCATATATGGTAGGTTTAGCTCATTCAGGATCAGGATCGGGATATATCAATTCCATTAGTAACGCTCTTAGTGGGTCATATAATACAGCACATGGTGTTGCGAGTGCAATTTTATTACCTTACGTTATCAGTTTTTTAGCTCAAGAAAAAAAACTTGCAAAACGAATAAATCGGATAAATTATGCACTTAATAATCAATCTTATAATAAAAATATTAAACAATCTACTAATGAGTGCATTCGTTCACTTTTTGAATTGAATTATAAATTGAAAATACCTAATACATTAAAAGGCATTAATGTTACGCGTGATAATTTTAAACAATTAAGTAAAAAAATTATGAACGATAACACTTGTTTAAATAGTCCTAAGTATTTTTCTAGAAATGATATCATTAAAATATTAGAACACGCTTATAGTGGAAAATTATTTTAAAAATAAGAACTTTCACATTGCGTGAAAGTTCTTATTTATTAGCTTTATTGATTGCTATAGCAGTTCGTGATTTAAGACGATTTGCTTTATTTTTATGAATTCGCCCTTTACTTGCTGTACGGTCAATCATTGAATATGTTTGATCAATTTTACTTGCATCATTAGAATTTCTAGTTTGCTTTACATTTTTTCTTAATGCTGACATATTTGCATGTGCTGCTTTATGTTTTTTAACATCTTGATTATGACTTCTTTCATTTGATTTAATATTTGCCATTAATGTTCCTCCTCCCAATTAAATAATAATATAACATGTATAAACTATATACATTATATAAAATTATTATTAATTTGCAATGTTTTTTCTACAATAAAGTAATATTTATAGTCTATTATCTACATCTAGATAAATTATTTTGATAAAAATATCTCTTACATAAAAATTTATGTAACTAAAATATTTCGATAAAACCATCATATTTAATACCAAAATAATTATTTTGTATTGTAAAATAATTATAATTTATTGATATAATAAATTAATGAGGTTATTATGAAGCAAAAAAATCAAATTAAAACACTAGAAGAAAGTAAGGAAACACTAGCTCATTCTTTTGATAATAAAGTTTCGGATATTAAATTACAAGTTCACATTAGTAATGTAAAAAACGACAATATTGATAATGCTAGAAAGCAATTAGAAAATAATGTGGAACACTTTAAAAAAACTAATAAATTAACTAAAAACCGCGTAGTTGAAATTGGACTAGAAAAAGAAATTAAAAAAACAATGAAATCAATAAATGAAGTTGCTCAATTTTTTTTATTAGAACTATTAAAAAAAGATAAATAAATATCACCTTTTTATAGTATATTTATATAGACGAAATAATTGTTAATAAAATAAGGGGTGATTAAATGCCTGGTGGTTCTTCGAGTATGTTAATGTTGCTAATTATTATTGTTCCAATTGGAGCGGTAATATATTTTGTTATGAAAAAGAAGAAAAGCCCTGCACTTAAAACCGAACGAACTGAAAATGAAGATGAAGTTTGAAAAACAATTAAAAAATACTTAAAAGATTCAGGGGAAAAAGGCAAAGAAATTATAGATTCATATGTTGTCAAAAGACCTGACCCATATAATAAATCACAGATGAGTAAGGCAAAGAAAAAAGAAACTAAAATTGCTGAAAAAGAAAAAACTAAATTAAAAAAATCTGATCCTGAAAGTTATAAAGTATATAAGACCGAATTAAAAGCTGATAAAAAAAAGAAGTTTCCTGAACAATATGTTGTATTGTTTACGACACGAGATACCAAAACAAGAGTTCATGATGTTCCAAGAGCGATTGAATGTGAAGTTATTTATAAAAAAATTTCAAAAAAAGATACACAAAGAAAAATTGTTATTAACGGTATATGTGATTTTGAGAATGAGATGTCATGAATCAAACCCATTAAAGCTAAGGATGACGAAGCGCTTGAAAAGCAACAAAAAAGTGATATGAAACGTGAAAACAGAATTGATAAACGAAACTCAAGAAAAGTTGAAAGATTAAAAGTTAAACCTAATTCTACTGGAGTTATAGGATTTAAGGACGATACTATTGATCGTTTAAAAGAAATGAAAGATTCAGTAAAATCAGTTAATATGAAAGAAAAATTTAAAATTAAAAAGAACAAAAATAAAGAAGATGCATTTAACGAAAAGGATGCATCAAAGGATGAGTCAGCTGAAGAAAAAGTATCTAGCGATACAAGCGAATAATAAATAAAGATAGGAGGTGATTTTCATGAATGTAGTTTTCATGGGGACACCTTTTATTGCTGCTGAATGCCTTAAAACATTGTTATCAATGGATGTCCATATTATCGCAGTTGTGAGTCAACCTGATAAAGCTAAAGATCGTAAACAAAATTTCATTTTTAGCCCTGTTAAACAATTAGCACTTGATAATAATTTGTTATTATTTCAACCTAATTTAATTAAAGAAATAAAAAGTGATTTAGAAAAACTTAATGTTAATATGATTATCACATGTGCCTATGGACAATTTATTCCAGATAATATTTTGAGATTACCCGATAAAGGTGCATACAACATTCATGCATCACTACTCCCTAAACTCAGAGGTGGAGCGCCCATTCATTGAGCAATCATTGAACAATCTAAATTGACTGGAATAACTATCATGAAAATGGTTAAAAAAATGGATGCTGGGGATATTATTTTTCAAAGTTCGTTTAAAATAGATTGTAATGAAACTTATCAAACTCTATTATTGCGTTTAATAGATTTGGCTAAATTAATGCTACGTAATCACTATAAGGAATTAGCAACATCAAATTTTAAAACAACTATACAAAATAACGATGAGGTTACATTTGGATACAATATTAATAAGCCAACAATGATAATTGATTTTAATAAGCCATCAAACGAAATAGACGCTCTAATTCGAGGGTTGTATGATAAACCGATAGCGCGTTGCTATTATAATGGTTTGTTAGTAAAAATTCATAGAGCAAGAATTAGTTCAGATTTATCTAAAGTAAAATCGGGTACAATTACTAAAATTACTAAAAATGGAATCTGTATAGCTTCAAAGGATTATGATATCGAAATATTTGAGATACAGCTACCGAATAAAAAAGTTTTAGCGGTAAAAGAATTAATTAATGGCTCACATCCTTTTAAGATAGGAGGCGTTTGATATAATGAAGAAATCTAAATACATTGGTAAATATGATTATATTGGATATTACACAAAGCCTGAATATATGTGATTTTTTAGTAATCACGAAATCCAAAAGGCTATTGAAACTAAGATAGCTCTGATAGATCGTGATAATGATAGTGAAGAAGATAAATCATCAGAAGAAGTAGATGCCTATAATTTATATCGTGAAGCATTGGAAAGCAAAGATATTGATGAAAACAACGCTCAAATTCTTGAGGGTAGAATTATTGACCAAAAATCCAAAAAATATATTATCAATCAATATGAAATTGATGTTATATATGATTTTGATGATTTAAAATATAGATATCAAAGCATGGAAGAATTAAGTATTTTAAGTATTCGTTTATTCAATGAAAACGAAAATATCATCATTTTTCAACCTGTTTTTATTAAGGATAAAATGATAACGAAACCTGATGCAGTTATAAAAAAAGATGGAATTATTAATTTGGTGGAAACAAAAGGTACTACAACTACAAAATCTCATCATTTTTTGGATATTTTCTTTCAACACAATGTATTGAAAGAACAGCCATGTTTCGAAAATTACGATATAGATTATTTTTTATGCATAGTACATTATTGTAAATTAGACAGGAATGATGTTTCTTTTGTCATAACACCATTTTTTAATTATGTAAAATCCATTTCCTTCAATAAAAAAATAAAGGAATCAGTTAGTGAAAAAGATTGAATTGAATATAAATCAAAACAAAAGCTAGGGGAAGGTTATTTGTTTAAATTAATGGAATCATTTCCATTTAGTCTAACAAACGCTGTACATAATGATGTTAGTGAATTACTAATAAAGCGCGATGTAGTAGGAAACACCCAAGCAAAACTCGCAATAGATCGATTCATTATTTTATTAAATAGTGTTGTTTTAGAGTTTAATCAAGTCATTAAAAAATTAGTTAATCATCGTAAACAAATGGGTTCAGAAACATTAATTAATCTAACATTGTTCAAACCATCAAAAGGTGTTTTAGGTTCTTTTAAGGACTGTAATTTTTGACCTTTATTAAGAAAACTTTATCCGATGCTATCATATAATGTAATAGATTATTCAGGTAAAATAATAGATCTTAGAAAGTTCGGTCTTGAGAATATTAAAACATCAACAAATCTTAACCAATTGATAAAGCAACCTAAGAAGAATCCTGACTTTTATATTAATTTGTTTATTAATGATAAAAACCCGTTTGTAATTTCATCACAAGCACGTAGCTTATTAAACAAGTTAAAATCAAAAAAAGTGTATTTTGATTTTGAAACTATCAATTCATCCATCAGAGCTATAGATGATAGTTTACCTTTTATGCAAATTGTGACACAATGTTCAATTTTAAAAGATCATGGACTAGGAATCGAAAAGGAAATATGTAATAATTTAGTAATTGATCCCGTAAATATTAACACTAAATGATTCATGCAAATTATTGATGATTTATATGAAGGTGAGGATTATAGTTATGTTGTGTATAATAAGAGCTTTGAAAGTTCAAGACTTATTGAAATGGCAGCTTTTATTAGAAGCCCCCTTTACGATGCTAAAGTGATTACGATTACTAATAATTTATATGATTTAGCAGATTTTTTTAACATTAGTTCAAATACTGGATATCGTATAGTCGTTAAAGAATTACACGGTTTTTATTCTATTAAAAAAGTTTTGCCTTTGGTTAAAAAATATAATCCAGAAATTTTCGAAAAAACAAAATGTTTAGAATATGATACATTGGATGTCTATAATGGTTTAGTATGTCAACAAGCGACAATGCGACGCTTCTTTCAAAGCATGGGTGACGAAGAATGGAAGGAACTAGAGAAAAATTTAAAAGTGTATTGTGAAAATGATGTTCGAGCTATGGTTGCGGTTGAATACTTTGTTAAGCTACTTTTAACTAAATATAATATTTAAACGAATAATTATAAAATGCAGTAACTTAATAAGTTATAAGACCCCTAAAATATTGAATAAAACGCCTGTATATAAAAACACATTTACTATATTTCGCTAAATTGCCCCTTTTTCTATATCATTAACTCCTTTATAGTTTATAATAGAATGGATAACTACCCTAATATATATAATCTATATGGTGGTTAATATTTCAGATTTGCATCGGGGTAGATAATGAGTAGAACTTTATTAGAATTACGAACAATTTATAAGACATATGAACTTGAGGGCAAGGAAATAAAGGTCTTAAACAACATTAATTTAGATCTTGAGGAACACGTTTCTCTAGCTATTTTAGGTAATATTGATAGTGGTAAAACATCACTTATTAAAATAATGGCGCATTATATTGAACCATCTTTTGGTGAAGTAGAATTATTTCCATTCGATAAAACTCAGCCAGCTTTAGTTAATAGTGTTTTTCATGAGACATCACCATTCGAAGTAGCTAGAAAAAAACTAGGACCATCAACTACTGTTGGAGAGATGATTGAACTTATTTATGATTCAAGAAGAAATTCAAGCGAAAAAGAAGAATTGGAAAAATTAATCGAGGCTAGTGGCTTAATAAAAGTAAATGAAGAAGAAACAATAGATAAATTAAGTCATTCAAATTACAATAAAGCTAAATTAATTTCAATTTTAGCTAATAAACCAGCACTTGCTTTTTTTGACGATGCAATTAGTGATTTAAAATACGGAAATAAAATGAAATTCACTAAATTAATGGGAGAATATATTAGAAAACACAAAATGACTGTTGTAATGACAGCGAACGACCCAGAAGATGTTGTACATATTTGTGATGAGTATATTGTTTTAGCAAAAGGTAAAATTGCGACATTTGGTAATGTTGAAATTCCTGATGGTTTTGTTAATTTTTCTGAAAGTGTTAGTAAATGAGTTGAAGTTGGTAAGGTTGAAAATCACGAAAACGTTGTTACATGATTTAAAAACATATTCAGTTCTAATAGAAAAATTCTTGAAGAACGAAGATTACGAGACGCTGCGAAAAATCAATTATTATTACCAGGCGGAGAACCCGTTGATGTACCTAATGCTAAAGTAATTGAAGCTAGTGGAAAATTAAATGATGATGATATCGAAGATAACATTGATAACCCAAATGTTGCGCCATCAGGGCGGGGTTCTTTTTTGGATCGTATCCGAGTTAGAGAAGGTCGTAATGAAGAGGCAGAAGAACCGCAAAATGACGCTCCTAGCGGTATTGAAACAAATAATGACGAACGTCGTAGCCAAATGGATAGTATGAAGACAATGCAATCATTCACTGTTAAAGAAGGCTCAACCGATGAACAAAAAGAGTATCGTAAAAAAATAAAAGAAATTGGTAATGACGATGAATCAAGTAAAAGAAGTGAACGTGCTGCACGATTAGCTAGAATTCAAGCAATTGAGGGTAAAAATAGTCCTAGTAGCAATAACCCTGAAACGGCTAATTTTGCCAACGAAACTCCTGAACAAAGACTAGCAAAGCGTAAAGAGATGCTAGAAAGAATCAAGGCTAGAGAAGGCGGCGAAGCAACCCCAGATAATACAAATGATCATAAACCAGAATCAGCAGAAGAAAGACTAGCAAAGCGTAAAGCGATGCTAGAAAGAATCAAGGCTAGAGAAAATGGTGAAGCAACTCCAGACAATACAAATGATCATGAAGCAGAAACTCCAGAACAAAGACTAGCAAAGCGTAAAGCGATGCTAGAAAGAATCAAAGCTAGAGAAAATGGTGAAGCAACTCCAGATGATACAAACGATCATGAAGCAGAAACTCCAGAACAAAGACTAGCAAAGCGTAAAGCGATGCTAGAAAGAATCAAGGCTAAAGAAAATGGCGAAGCAACTCCAGACGATACAAATGATCACGAAGCAGAAACTCCTGAACAAAGAATAGCAAACCGTAAAGCGATGCTACAAAGAATTAAAGATAAAGAAGAAAACCCAGAATCATCAAATGAAGAGATAGTATCTAAAGAAGAAAATGAATCTGATGCTCATAAACATTTATCGCCTGCAGAACAAAGAGCTATTCAACGTAAACAAATGTTGGAACGTATCAAAGAAAAACAAGCAAGTATTAAAGCGGGCCAAGTTGAAGTATCAAAAAAGAAGGAAGTTTTAAGTGCAGCTTCAATGGAACGTCGAAATAGATTGGCCGCTATTAAAGCACAACAATCTAAAAAATCAACTATTCAATTAAAATTAGAAAAAGCAAAAGCAAAAAAAGAAGCTGAAGCATTAGCTCAAAATAATGCAAATGTTAACGCTAATTCATTTGCTACTGAACAACATGTAAAAGAAGTGGATAATGTTGCACAAAAGCCGCAGCTTCCTAAATCACCTAGTGCTGAACGTGCAGAAAGATTAGCGCGAATTAAAGCTAAGGAAAATAATTTATCTCCAGGAACAGCAATTACGGCTGAAAAACCGAAATTGGAAAAACCAGTTTCACCATCACCAGTTGTTAAATCTGATGCTGCAATTGAACGTGCAGAAAGATTGGCACGTATTAAAGCAAAACAGCAATCAATTGCAAATAGTACCAAAATAGAACACAAACCAACTACAAATACAATTGGAAATTCTACAGATCACAGTACTAAAACCCACGCTCCTACTGCTACCCACGCTCCCACTACCCACGTTCCTACTACTCACGTTCCTACTACTCACGCTCCTACCACTACGAATGTTCATAAAGCTGCGAAACCAGTTATTGTTAGAAAAGAAAAATTAGTTGCAGAACAATCTCATAATTTGGATGCAAAAGCAGCAGCACGTAAGGCAATGTTAGAAAGAATTAAAGAACGAGAAGTTACAACAACAAAATCTGACGTTAAAACTACAAATGCTAAAGCGATGATTGATCGTATAAAAGCAAGAGAAGGCAAACTTGTCATCGATGAAAATACTAAACCTAAAAAACCTCTTTCAATCGAAAGACAAAAGCAAAATATTGAACGTATTGCAGCAATGGGCAAAGGTAAAGATGATTTCAAGGAAATTGATCATATCAAAACAGAACGTAATCGGGCAAATCGCTTGGCACAAGCAGAGATTCAAAGAGATCAAACAATTAAATCATCAAGAATCCAAAAAGAAAATGCCGGACGAGCTCAAGTTCAACATGCCGAACAATTAAGAATTCAGATGCAAGAATTAGAACAATTAAAAAAGAAACAACTTGAAATTGCTGAGCAAAAATCTGAAATACAAAGATTGGCACAAGAGGCTGAAATGGCGAAAATGCGTCAAATAAATAATAGTAACATTCGTAACGCAAGAATTAGCGATGAAAAATCACTTTTGAATCAACAAGCCTTAATGCAAAAAGTAAATTTCCGTGCACAGGAAATTGAAGATAGATCAAAACTTGAATTAAATAGAATTGAAAAAGAACATTCTATTAAAATAGGAATCTTACAAAATAGATTAGACGAAGAAGAAAAACTTCGTAAAATTAAAGAAAAAGAAGCTCAATTATCTTTAGAATCTGCAGTCAAACAAGCTGAACTTGTTTCCACAAGAATTGCGAATGAAAAATCTCTGGAATTAAAAAGTACTCGAGAATCGCAATTAGCTAATCAATTATTAGAAATTGAAAAACTTGTTAAACAAATGGAAGCTTCTAGCGGATCTCGTAACGATGAATTGATGAAAAACGCGATTGAGATGAAATATAAGGTTTTACATCAACAAGAATTAGCAAATAGAGCCGCTCGTGATGCAACGCTTGCGAATCAAAAATTAGCTAGACAAGAAAGAATAGCTAAAGACTTACGTATTCAAGCTGAACGAACTAGAAAATATAAAGTTGAGGCCGAACGTAAAAATTCAGAACATATGAATGATACCAATGTTGCTGGTCTTAATGAAATCAAGTTACAAAAGATGAGAATTGAAAAAATGTCAAATGATATTTCTGAAATCAAAGATTTAATTAAAGAAAGCATTTCAAGTGGAGACATTAATGCAATGAATCGTATTAATTCATTAATTACGAATTCAAGCGTAAATAAAAATTTGAGTCCTTCCCAAATTATGGTGGGTCACAATCCTGGAGGTAATTATAACTTAAAACCAGTATCTCAATACACACCGGGAGCTCAAGCCACTAAAGTAGTTGGGGCAAATGGAGTTGTGATGTCCAATGTAGTAAGAACTGCGCCACATTATAAACCAATGAAGAATCCAATGATTGTAGCAAATAGAGCTAATAGTAAACAATATTTAACCGGTATTGATAAACAAATTTGAGAATCAGAACAACGTTTGATGGATTTGCGCTTATTAAAACATAGAGAGGCAGAAAGTATTGTTCAACAACAAATGGAAGACGAACGTCAAAGAATACAAGCTGAGCGATTACGTCTAGAAGAAGATGAAATTATTAATGAACGAAAATATCTTCATCAACAACAAAATAGCTATTTACAAAACAAACACTTAACTCGATATCATGATTACGGTACATCTAACGCTTCGTACTATCCTCAAAGAAAACCAATGCAATATACTGCTGGCGATAGAGAAAAAATTCAATCAAATAAATCTGGCGATATTAATGCATATGAATATGGCAGATTAATTAATCAGGCAACGCCGTATAAATCAACATCAAAATATCAAGGTTCTACTCAACGAGTAAGTCAATCTGCGCAACGGTTAAGTGAAGCGTTCCGCGAAGCTAATAGACCTCTTAATTACGAAGATATGGAAAATTATAGAAAAAAAAAATAAGTAACGGCAATAATAGAATTTATGGAGAAAAATATAATTCAATAATAAATTTAGAGGAAATGGCTAACGAACAACGCAACAATGTTGAATGAGCGCAAGATAATGTTGAACATTCTCAGTTTAACCCACCACAATTAATCATTGAGGATGATGTAAATTTTATCCCCAAGGAATTATCTTACAAAAATACATTTTTGCAACAGGATAAACCAACTAACCCTAATGTTAAATTAGCACTAAAAAGTGCTGATCGCCTAGTGAAAGGTTATCTAAAAAAGTAAAATTGTAAATTTAAAAAAATAATATTACAAACATTTAATCTATAACAGTGGTGTTTCAAGGCTTTTAATAATATAATATATATAAGTGGTAATGCATCTAATTAATAATGCAAGTATAATAAAATAAACACAACGGAGGAAATATGCAAAACACAGCTTATGATACGATTTCTAAATATAAAAATATAGTCGAACAAAATATTGTCGACGGATTATTTGATTACTTTGGTCGTATCTATTACAAAATTGATCCTAATAATAAAGCGGGGGAAGTTAAAAATGAATATTTGACAACCCGTTATATGGATGAAGCGTCGCGACGTGAGAAAAGTTGAAAGCGAAATTTAATTTGAAGTTTATTATTCTTAGTTTTATTCGCAGTGGCTTTTGCTTGTGTTTGGTTTTTAATTGGAAATTCAGGGAATGATTTTAAAAACTATGATAATTACATTTATATCCCTAGTTGATTATTAGTTGCTATACTATTGTTTATTGGTGTACTTTTAATGATATCTACAATAGTTAATTTTAGTAAATCGTTTATGATGATGCGTTATTCAAAAGATCAATTAAAAAATTGAAACAATTCTTTTTACTATTTTACAAAAAGAATTGAAAAACAAGGAATTAAAGATGCAATTGAATATGGTATATCAGATTTAATTTTAGATAAGCATACAGCAAGTTATGAAAGAACTATTTATGCATTGCACAATCGATTATATACTTATGCAGATATTCCAAAAGATGCAAGAAGAACTAAATATCACAATTTAACTTCTGGTGTTTATAAAAATAATCCTTTTACAATTTCTTATAGTGAATGAGAATGGTTTCGTGAAGGACGTGAAATAAATGAGGATGTTGATGCAGCTTATCATACAATTAATGTTAATTTAAAGAGACGTTTACATCGTTTTGAGGATTCAATGATTATTTTATCTATGGATATTGACGCTAATCCTAATCTTAACTTTATTCTAAATAATTTTAATGGGAAGAATATAAAATTACAAAATAATGTTTTTAACTCCCTATTCAATTTAGTTGTTAATGACCAAAATTTAGCTTACAAAGTTTTTACTCCTTACGTTCAACACACTTATTCGAGATTAAAAACTTGATCACCAGTTTCTAAAATGATAAGACAGGTCATCAAAGAAGGCAATAAATTATATGTTATTATAGACGGTTTTAGCGATTTCTTTAAATTCAATAAAATAACTGATCCGGAATTAAATATTATGTTTAATACTTCAGAACGTTTAAGTTTATCGGAAATTAAGGTTGGTACATTAGATGAAACAGCTTCGCTAATGACAGAATACATTTTAGAAGAAACCGATCTATTATATACGATTTTAGAATTAGGAGCTTCATTGCCAGTTGATCCAGAAGTTTTAGTTTTAAAAGAACAAATTAGATCTCAATACATGATGAATCACCGTCCTAGAAATAATTTATTTGATGTTATTGCAAATAGAAGAGCACGAGGCTTAGGCCCTGAAGCTGTCGATTTAATGAATAACGATTTTCAAAGAAATCGAATGCCAAACAATGCGCCTTTATGAAATGCCCAACAAGCTCCACTATTTAGACCATTAACAGTTACATCGTCTAGAATTGATGATTCCCCAATTGGTGGAATTAAATATTAAATTTAATTAAAAAACACTTTACTTCACAAAAAGAAGTTATTAAAAGTAAAAGAGCAAGTACAAGACTTATGTTGAAATAAGGTCAGTATTTGCTCTTTTTTTATTGTTTACAAACGGAAGACACCTACTCACTAATAAAAAAATAAGATTATCAGAAATTGAAGTAGGAAATAATAATTATTTTGAAATAATCTAATTAACAATTTTGAAATGAATTCAATAGTTGTAAATGATTGATAGAGTTTCATTCATTACGTTTATTGCATAGAGAATTTAATATTATTTTTATTAAATATATTGTTTGTGCTAATTTATCTCTAATAAAGTGAAGAGTATGTTGTTCTCAAAAAGCTGTCCAAAGAACAGGTCCTTTATAAACTTAACTAAAATGATAAAAAATGGGATAATTTAAATGTCACATAAATTACTTAAATTCAGTTAAATTTAATTTACGAGAAGTTAAAACATTTATATTATAAAAACTAATATTAAAAATTATTATAATGTTTGCTATAATGATTTCATAATATTTAATTAATTTTAAATGGTATTTAAATATAGTTAGTAAATTCAATTTTTATCAAATCGAAAATTTAAGATATAATTAAGCAATGAGGAATAAAATGATAAAAAAACTATTTAGCGAAAGTAAATTTAGTATTGGAATTATAGTGGTATCTGTGGTACTTGAATTTTGTTTTGCTATTGCAATTATTTTAAATCATGAAATTGCCCAATATTTAATTTATGGTGCAATGATCCCTTTGGGATTAATTAATTTAATTTCAATTGGATGTTTTAGTTATATTATTTATATTGATCGAAAAAAATATGATATAGGTGAAATATTTATAGTACTCTTAGGTCATATCTTTTTAGCGTTATGTTTTGCTCAAATTATTATAAATTACATACAACCTTTTGAAGGCGAATACACATCCAATATTACTAGTTTAACATCCGCTGCATTATGAATGATGTTGTTAATAATTGGGATTATGGGCATCTATAGTTTTGTATGTTTTTATAAAAGTCTTAATATTGAAAAATCAAATATTAAGATTTCAGTTCTTATTGACGACGACGATAAAAAAGATCGTTTAAAAAAACAAGCGTTACGTATGGATAAAAAAAGAGGGAAATAATTTAATGACAACAAAAGACATAAAATTTGAATTTGATAAGAGAATTATGGATGGTTATTATAGTGCATCTTATTTTTTGAAAACACAAAAAATTATTAAACAATTTATGCCAAAACAAAACGTAGCTTTGCAATTTGTGCATTTTAACGACCGCCCTATTGTTATTTGTGGAATTGAAGAAGTAGTCCAACTACTAAATTTTGCTTTACCGGCTAAGGCACGAGACCAAATATCTATTTATGCAAAACAAGATGGCGACATGGCTAGCGCCGATGAAGCTGTTTTAATCATTAAAGGTCCTTATCAATTATTTGGGTATTTAGAAAATTTAATTGATGGAATTCTAGCACGTCGTTCATCTGTTGCAACAAATACTCATTACACACTTATTGCTGCAGGTAAATGTAATGTAATTTTTATGGGAGAACGTAGTGATGATTATTTAATGCAAAAATATGATGGTTATGCGGCTTGAGTTGGAGGCATCCGATCTTTTGTAACAAACGCGCATGTCGAACTAATAAAAGATGATAAAAGTATTACCGTGGAAGGAACGATTCCTCATTCATTGATACAGCAACATCACGGAGATTTATTGGCATCATTAATGAATTATCAAAAATGTTTCCCAAATCAACCTTTAGTTGGTTTAATTGATTACCACAACGATGTTATATACGATTTAGAGAGAATTAAACCAATTTTCAATAAACTTAGTGCGGTGCGCGTTGACACTTCAATTAGAATGGTAGATAAATCATTACAAAAAATGGATCCAGATTGATTGAACAGTACAAAACTTTATGGTGTTAATACAACAATAATGAAATTAGTTAGAGAATATTTAGATAAAAATAATGGTAAACATATTAAAATTATCGCTTCTTCAGGAATTGATGAAGTGAAAATTTTAAAATTCAAAAAACACGGTGCACCCATAGATCTTTATGGTATTGGATCATCTTTAATTAAGCCTTCAGTACATTTTTCAGGTGATTTAGTCGCTATAGATGGACAGCGAGAAGCTAAAGAAGGGCGAAGTATTAAAAAGAATTATAATAAATTAAAAAAAATATAGTAGAATATTTATATTAGATTTCAATTAGATAGAGGGTGAATTAATGGCAAGAGGAGTATCAGTAGATGGTGACTTAGAATATGCATTAAAAAAGTTTAAAAGAATTTCTAACGAAACTAAGAAAGACACTAAGCGTCATGAATATTATTTAAGACCAGGTCTTCGTAAAAAAGAAAAAATTAAAGAAGCTCGAAAAAAACACGCTAAATTTTAAAAAAAACCTTAATAAAATTAAGGTTTTTTTATCGCCTTATTTGTAGTTATAGTTATGAAAATAGTCGAACAAAACAGTTTAAGTGAATGTGGTGTATGTGTAATAAATATGCTTGCCAACGAATTCCATCGCAGCCACATTAACAAAAATCAAATTCTTAAATATGTCTATTTACCTGAAAACGGTTTAAGTATTCTAGAACTTGAAGAATATGCTATGGTTTATGGTGTTGGAATGGAATCATATGAGATGGATTTTAAGGAATTTGAATCATATGAAACAAAAAAATATTTTGTTCTATTACTAAAAAAAACTACTGGTTTGCATTATGTAATCGCTAGAAAAAAACATCAAAACTTAATTATTTATGATTCGGTTGAAGGAATTATAAACACGACAGTTGGTGAAATAAGTTCTGAATATTGCAATATTATTATTCTTTGTAAAAAAACTAAACCTATCGAAATAAATTTTGACAATGATAATTCATGATGAAAATATATAAATTACAAATATTTTTTTATTAGTATTGTTCTTCAAATGATAATTATTGTTTTAACTTTATTTGGTGGGACATTTATGAAGAATATAATTGATATGGCTATTACTGATGAATCACTTAATAACTTAGTTATTTTAGCGATAACATATTTATTTGTTTTTATTTTAAGTCATTTAGCCGAATGAATTTTAAATTTATATGGAAATTATGAAACCAGAAGACTATATATGATAATGTTTAACATGTTTATTAGAAGAATTGAAAATAAAGAATTTAATTTCTATGATAAAACACCTATAGCTCAAACAATGCAATTGAGTTCCTATATGCAAAAATTGGCTCATTTTTTTGCAGTTGATATAACACAATTGGCTAGTAATGTATTCTTAATTATTGTTGCAGTAATCATATTGAGTATTAGTAGTGTTTGATTTATATTGATTACTATTATAGCTACATTTGGTTATTTAGCAGTCGCTATTTATGCTTATAGTTTTAATAAAAGTCGTTTAAAAAAGATTCTTAATAATAATGAGCAAAGTTTTAGTCATTTAAATGACTTTTTGGATTTAACTAAAAAAAATCAAAATTATATTTTAAATAATAAAGCATTAACTTTAATAAAAGATGATAATTATACTAATTATCATCTTTACAAAGAAAGTGTTAATATTGATCAAAACAATAGTTTTATAACTAATAGTATAGATTCCTTAGTTTATGTATTCATTGTAATTATAGGAAGTTTTTTAATAATCAAAGGTGATGTTAATTATAATGTAGCTATATTAACATATGCAGTTGCATTAAACAATATGATTAATCAGTCTGTTGATGGAATATTCAGTTTTGTTATTAATATTAATGGTATTAAACAAGCTAACGAAATTTATCATAAACATATAAGGGTAAATAATTGTAATTATTTACCTGGAGTTCATTTCGGTAGAACAAAGGGTATTAAAATATCAAAGTTAAGTTACGGTTATAATAAACAACAACAGATAATTAAAGCTTTAGATATGAATATTGTCTCAGATACAATTATTAAAGGACCTAGTGGCTCTGGTAAATCAACGTTAATGAAAATACTAACAAGGAGAATTAAAATCGCTAATAACATGGTTTATTTGGACGATATAGACATTAACTATCTAGATAGTTATAATATTAAACAAAATATTATCTACCATAGTAGTGAAGCCAATATTATTAATTTTAATATTAGTGATTTAATTCAATCTCACGATAATAAATTACGAATTAAAATCATCTCTTTAATTAAATTAATGCAAGTTAATTTAAATGCAACTAATTTTGATAATTTAAGTAGTGGTCAAAAACAAATTATTTCATTTCTCCAATTATTACTTTACACAAATAAAATTATTCTTTTAGATGAGCCCTTGAGTCACGTTGATCATGAAATAAAATTATGAATTATTAGAGAATTAAAGCCAGTTCTTCTAGAAAATAATTTTATAGTATGGGTTAGTCACGATGCTACGATAGAACCTTTTTTTAAAAATAAACAGGAGATTTTGCATGATAAATAAAATTAAATATTTGACTATAACATTTGGTATTATGTTGATAACATTAATTATATTATTGTTTGCATTTAAAAAAGAAGAATTAGCAGCTGGCTATTTTCTAATTAATAAAGATAGTACTTACATTGTAGCTAACGATGAAGTCACCTCTTCATTACATCAACATAATTACCATAAAATCATTTTTTATTATAAAGGAAAAAAATATCAAGAAAATTATACATTTGCAGATAACATTGCTACAAATACTTATTTAATTAATTTTCCAAATGATATTAATAATATGGATGAAATACAAATATATCTAGAAACTATAAGTCTTTTTGACTACATGCTCAAATAAAATCATCACGTAATAATATTTAATTACGTGATGATTTTATTTAATTAACTCTGGCTTAAAATCCTTAAATTTTCTATTTTTTATCATTTCAATTTCCTCGCCATAAGGAGCTATTGAAATCTTTTTTTCTATATCTTTAACAATTCACGGTGTTTCTAAAATTTTAACGATACCATCAAATTTAGGATGATATATCCACTTTATTAGAGCCTCATACCCAATATGTCCATAACCTATATTTTCATGGCGGTCTTTATGGGCTCCAATTGGATTTTTAGAATCATTAATATGAAATAATTTGATTTGTTCTAGACCTATAATTCGATCAAACTTTTCTATTACATCATCTATTTCATTCATATCATAACCAGCATCACTAGCGTGACAAGTATCAAAACAAACGCCTATATTATGTTTTTTATCCACACCATCTATAATTATTTTTAATTCTTCAAACGTAACACCAACTTCCGAACCTTTTCCAGACATCGTTTCTAGGCAAATAACAACGTTTGTGTCCATTGAGTTAAGTACTTTATTTAAACCGTATATAACTTGATCTAAACCTGTAGTTAGAGATTGATCTAAACGGCTTCCAGGATGAAGCACAATATATTTGGCACCCAAATCTTCTGCCCGTCTAATTTCTTTACCTAAAAATTCAATACCTAATTGACGAATGCTAGGCTTAGCTGAACACAGATTAATAATGTACGGTGCATGAATGATTACATTTGCAATTGGAATATTATGTTGTTTTAATAAATCATGAGCTTCATTTATTTTAAATATCTCAGTTGGTTTACGCATTGTATTTTGTGGCGCTCCGGTATAAACCATTAAAGCGTTAGCGTTATAACTTAACGCCTCTTTAACACTTCCTAAAAAGTAATCTTTTGCTTTTAAACTAACATGACTACCTATATACAATTTATATTTATTCATAGTTATTTCTCCATTTTTTTAAGTTCTATTTGAATGTCTTTAAAAACATTAATAATTAATTTAGAGGGATCGCCCTCTTGATATAAAACATTATACAAATTTACCAATAATGGTGCATTCAATTTATTTCTAACTATTATATCGTAAGCAATTTTAACATTCTTATAACCCTCGACTGTTTGTGTTTTCCCTTTTTCTAACGCTGTTTTAACTCCAAATTTTGAAACTTGTTGTCCAAAACTATAGTTTCTAGATTGGCTATCAGTGCAAGTTAAAAAAATATCGCCGATTCCACAATATTGAAGTAGTGATGCTTGTTTTCCGCCCAAAATTGAAACTATATCAGAAATTTCTCGTGCGCCTTGTGCTAAGATTGCTGATAGTGTGTTGATTGATGGGTGGAATGTTTTCATCATACCTGTTGCAATAGCTAAACAATTTTTAAGTGCTGCGCTCAATTCAGCGCCAATTTCATCGTTAAGTGGTACAGCTAAAAAATAATCATTATTAAATATTAATGAAGTTAGATGTGCAATTTTTATATCGCTACTAACAACATTTACAATGGTTGCTTGCTTATGAAAAACTTCATAAGCAAAACTTGGCCCTATTAAAGTAACATATCCTCTTAATTTTAAATTACTTTTAAAGGTTTTGGATCAAACATTTTCACTCTCTGGATCTAGTCCTTTAGCAACATTAATTATAATTACATTCTCCGAAATTAAAGTCTTCATTTTATCAATCATTTGATTAATAAATTCTGTCGGGATAGCTATAATAATATATTCGCTACCGGTCATCGCGTCTTCAAGACTTGATGTTAGTTTTGTTATTGGATAGGAAAGTTTAACGTTACCGTAGCATTTTCTATTATACATTTGCTTTAAATCTGCAATTTGTTTATCATCAACACCGTACATAGTAACATTATGATGATTGGATAAAAGCACTTGAGATAGAGCTGTTCCTCAAGCGCCTGTACCAATAATTAGTATTTTTGCCATTATTTATTGCCACCTCTTATACGAGAGTTTTTATCTTTTCAAAATAATGTTATGGGAACTTTATCTAAACCAAATACTTCCCTAATTCTATTTTCAACATATCGACCATAACTAAAGTGTAAATATTTCGGGTTATTAACAAAAATAACAAACGTAGGTATTTGGCTTTTAACTTGTGTCGCATACGAAATATTTAATCTCCCACCTTTAAATCCAGGAGGTTGTTGCATCATTTGAGCTTTTAAAATTGTCTCATTTAATAATGATGTTGAAATTTTTCTATTTAATTGTTCTTCAATAGCATTCAATGTCTCAAAAATAGTGTGAACTCTTTTATTATCATAAGCGCTAATAAAAACAAGTGGTGCCCAAGCTAAATATTTAAATTTGCTCCGTATCATTTTAGTAAATTGATTCATAGTACTATTATCTTTTTTCACTAAATCTCATTTATTGACTACAATAACGGTTGGAATGTTTGCACCATAAGCTAAACCACCGATAATTTCGTCTTGTTCAGTAAAAGGCTGAGATCCATCAATCATTACAAGTATAACCTTGCTCCTACGAATAGCACCTTCAGCTCTAATTACTGAGTATTTCTCAACTTGCTCCTTAATTTTACCTTTTCTTCTAATACCCGCTGTATCAATTATTGTATATTGTCTATTTTGGTATTTAAAATCACTGTCAATAGAATCTCGAGTAGTACCTGCAATTTCACTTACAATAACACGCTCCTCACGTAGGATTGTATTTGTTAATGAAGATTTACCTACATTAGGTTTACCAATTATACAAAATTTAAAAGTGTCATCTCTACTATGCTCAGGTTCGGGTGGCAATTTACCTACTATTTCATCTAATAAATCCCCTACACCAATACCGTGTTCAGCTGACAATAAAAATGGTTTACCAAAACCTAGTTGATAAAATTGATTCATTTTTTCATTTGCTTTATTTGATTCAGCCTTATTAACAACTAGAATAATTTGTTTAGTTTTAGCGTGTTGCTTCAATATTTTTGCAACATATTCGTCATCAAGATTAATTCCATCTTTGTATGAAACTATAAATATTATTACTTGTGATTCATCGATTGCAAAGTCTACTTGCATTTCAATATTTGTCTTAAAAGTTTCCTCTTTTAATGTTAACCCACCTGTGTCGATTAATTCAAATCGTCGTGTTAATCACTCTGCATCGCCATAAATACGATCTCTAGTTACACCTGGTTGATCATCAACAATAGATTTTCTTTTTTTTATGATTCTATTGAATAGTGTAGATTTACCGACATTCGGTTTTCCAACGATTGCTATTGTTCTCATAATATTGATTTCCTCACATAAATAAATTAGTGCCTATATTATAGAACAATTTTCTCATTAGAGTGTTACTTATTTCATAAATATGAAATGAATTCTTTAATCGCTTTATTTCTCTTCAAATAATAGTTTGAAACACTGCAATTCATTTCATCGATAGTTTTCCTGTCAATAAAACAACCTTTTAAAAATTGTGAATTTATTTTATTCATACTTTTTAAAATGTCTTCTGTAAGTTTAATATATCCTTTCATTTCATCAATTTTAGAAAATCAAGCTTTCGCTCCGCCTATTTCTGTTTCACCGTATGTTTCATAGTGTTTCACTCTAAAATCATATAAAGAATAAAGTCTAAAATATTCATTCACTCAAACTAGAATTTCTTTTTTGGTATTTGGCTTTATTGTAATTAAATCCATTTTGTTTCTCTTTTCCAAGTGATGTACTAACAATTTCTAATTTAACATAAATTAAAATAAAAAGCAAATATTTATATATACACGAAATCCCTTTTAATACTTAAAAGAAATTAATACTTTTTCAATTAAATAATTAAGTTATAGGTATGAAGACAGAAAAAAGATCATCTGAGATAACTTTTTTACCTTGTATGATAATTTTGATAATTATTTTATATGTATTGAAATATAAAAATTATTATCTACTAATTATCCTAATTGGTGGTTTTTGCTATTTAATTTTTAATCACACTTCATTGAAATATTATTTACTTTTAGTAACTCTTATCTTATTTTTCACATTGATATATTATTTTTTACCACCTCTAATTAACGGTAATGAAATGGTTTCATTTTTAAATAATAAATTATTTAATATAAGATTAGCGACAATGGATTGAATAGATGATGGCTATAATGATTCTTTGACGTCAGGTACAATCGAGTTAATAGTGTTTAATTATCATACAGATGCTACTTACGATTTTTATCATAAAATAATTGATTTATCCGTAGTTTATCTTTTTGTAGTTAGTGGGTTTCACATTAGTATGCTTAATAAATTAATGAAAAAAATAATTAAAAATAAAAAATTATTCATTTTTATTAGCTTTACATTACTGTTGTTTTACTGTTACTTATTAAATTTTTCAGTTGGAGCTTTAAGAAGTTATTTTATGTTATTAATAGCATGAATTAGTAATTCAAACTGAAATTGAAAATCTAAATGAAAAAAACTTAATAATTACGATATTCTGGGTGGTAGCGCTCTACTAGTGATGTTATGATCCTTTCAAAGCATTTATAGCGTAGGCTTTCAATTAAGCTTTTTATGTACTTTGTTTATTATTTTATTAAACGAATTAGAAATACATAATAAATTATTTAAAGGGATTTTAATAAATCTTATTTGTTTAATCATAAGTTTTCCCATCGTTATAAGCATGAATAATAAAGTCAATGTTTTAGCCATTATCAACGGTTTTATATTTAGTTATGTTATTATTTTAATATTCATATGATTCATTCTCACATTCTGAATTATTTGAATTGCGCCAGTCCAAGTTTTTGTTACAGATTTTTTACATATTTTAATTAATTTACAGTACAATATTCCTTCCTATATATACATTGATGAATTTAATATAGTCATCACTACATTATATTATGGTTTAGCATTTGGATGGGGTGCAACTATTTTACATAAAAAAGTTAATTAATTATGATATATTTAATTAATTAAAAGAGGTTAAAATGAAGCAAAATAAAGACCAAATTATTCTACAAGAAGAAGTTAATCAAAATAGTTCTCAAAAAAATAATGAAAAAATAGCAGATTCAACCACAAAGAGATTTGGAATTATTCGAAAACAAGATATAGTTAACGATATTACTTCAGCTAATTTATTAGAAAAAAATAGTTCAACAATTAAACGCTACATCATAGCAAGCGTTCTAATTTTTATTGTTGTATTAGCCATTATCGGAACTGTATTTTTAATTTTAATGGCTTTAAATAAAACTCAATAAAAATATTAATTTAATATAATTCTTATAAATTTTTAAAGGTGCACTAAAAAATGTGTACCTTTTTTAACACTTTCTCTTGTTAAATATTTATTATTTAAGTATTATTAAGTAGTGACAAGTGTTAAAAAGTGGAGGAAAGTGGTGAACTTATGTTTTTAGGAACTTATTCAAATAATCTAGATGTAAAAAATCGTTTAGCATTACCAAAAAAAATTGCAGTAATGTTAAGTGAAACCGTTGTAGTAAGCAAGGGTTTTGATGGATGTTTAGAATTAAGAACATATGACTCTTTCCAGACTTATTCAAACAAATTAATGAACTTATCACAGAATAAGAAAAACACTAGAATTATTCAACGACAATTATTAGCTAATGCAACAATGATTGATGTTGATGCTAACAATCGAATTCTTCTGCCATCCAATCTTTTAAAAGAAGCAAAAATTACAAAAAGTTTAGTTTTAATTGGGGTTGGTACAAAATTAGAAATTTGAGATAGTGAACAATATAGAGTTTTTAAAGATTCGACAGACTCGACTTTTGAAAAATTAGCAGAAGATCTTGAAGATGAAAATTTCTAATAGTCATTACAGCGTGATGGCTAAGGAAATGATAACTAATTTAGATGTTAAGGGAAATGGTGTGTATATAGATTGCACAATGGGTCGCGGCGGACATACAAATTTGATTTTGGAAAAATTAAATTCTGAAGGAAAAATTGTAGCTATCGATCAGGATGAAGATGCGATTAATTATTGCACCAACAAATTCAAGGAGTTTTCTAATGTGAAAATAATTAGAGGAAATTTTAAGAATTTAAAATCAATTGTAAACGATTTGAACATAGAATGTGTAGATGGTATTATTTTTGATTTGGGTGTAAGTAGTCCGCAACTAGATAATGACGAAAGAGGGTTTAGTTATCGTCATAATGGTCCGTTGGACATGCGGATGGATCAATCTCAAAAATTAGATGCTAAAACAATTATTAATAATTATAATAGTAAGGAATTGCATTATATTTTTAAACGCTATGGGGATATTAAAAATCCAAATTCAGTAATTAAAAATATTATCGAGGCTCGAAATATTAATCCAATTAATAATACAATGGAACTAGTTGAAATTATTAAGAGATCTGTTCCAACTAGACTCCTTTACACAGCAAAGCATCCAGCTCGTGTTTATTTTCAAGCAATTCGAATTGCTGTTAATAATGAAATTGATATTTTAGAAAATGTAATCATTGATGCAAGCAAATTACTAAAACAAAATGGGAAAATAATTATGATTAGCTTTCACTCGTTAGAAGATAAAGTAATAAAAAAAACATTTACTAAATTAGCTACCAACCACATTCCTAGAGAAGTTCCAACAATGGAACAAACAACTGCATTTTCAATCGTTACCAAACGACCTGTTCTTCCAAATTGTAATGAACTAAATGAAAATAATCGCAGTCGCTCTAGCAAATTAAGAATTTTAATTAAAAACTAGATAAGAGGTATAATATGATTCAACAAAACAATAGACATTTTGCAGTTTTAAATATTAATGATAAGTCTACTCAATTATATATGGGTAAATTTAATTCTGACCAAAAGGTTATTCCTCTTTTTATGAGTAGTTATAATAACAATGGAGCTGTTACAAATTCTGTGATAACAGATAAAATAAAGCTGATAGGAAATATTAAAAAATTATTTTTAGAAGCAGAAGAATTTATCGGAAAACCTATTAAATCTATTATTTTATCTATTGATTTTAAAAAATTCACAATTAAGGATTTTGAAATCAAGAATTACAATATAGAAGATTTGGAATTAGATTTACCTAAATGAAATAAATTAATTGATAGTATAGATTTTAAATACGATCATAAACAATATGTTCAATTAGGTTCTGAAATATATAGATTTTTTGTAGACGGTGAAGAACAAACTATTTTTAATAAATCAATTCGTGGAAAAAAATTAGATTTAAATGGGAAAATATATCTAGTAAATAGTGTATTAGCAAAACCATTTATAGAGTTAATAGAAGCAGAAGGAATAAATATTTTAGACGTTAATATTAGTCAAGTTGAATTTTTGAAACAATTTGAAATTAAATTACAAGATCAACATAAAATATTGATTCATGTAAAAAAAGATGGAATGCAATTAGGTTGATATTTTAATAATGTATTATTACATAACGATATTTCGAATCGAATGTCAATTAATGATTTTATTGATAAGTTATCTAAGTTACTACAAATTGAAAATAAAAAATTATGACAATATTTTAATAATAGTCATTTCTTGTATAAGGGTAAATACAATGAAACTGTTGTTAATATATTTGATAAAAAATATCTATCAATTAAACGGATTAAGCAAAGTGAGCTTGATAAGGCAATAGATAAATATTTGCTAGAGTTGCAAGATGAAGTGGAAACCTTTGTCAAATATATAGAAAAAGAAACAAATGCTGAAATTAGTGAAGTGAAAATTATAAGTGATTATGAAGTAATTTTAAAAGCATTCATATACCTTCCAATTATGAGGGACTGAAAGGTCGATATAGTGGCAGGTAATGAACAATGTTTGAATATAGCTAAATATATGGATGCTGTGTCTTCCATTCACAATGCGAATTTAAAACTTAAGGGTATTTCAGATATTAGTGCAACTAGATTGTTGCCGATTTATACTGAGAATGAAAAGAATAAAATTCAATCAAAAATAAACAAATTTAGTAAAAAACATTCACAATTAGTAGCTAATAATTAACATTTCCAATTTTAGGGTATAGGTAAAAACAATGGGTAAAAATAATATTAAAAATCTTATCAACACTTTCAATTTTGAAACAGATATTGATATTTCGCCTATACATAAGGTTAAAGAGAACATAGAAGGTCAAAAAGTTTGCGCACTTAGTAAACCAACACATACAGTTACCAGAGAACTGAAAACAATTAAAACAGGTAATAATGGTGATGATATAAAAATTGTAACGATACCTTTATCTGTTGATAATAATGCTAAAAAATTCTCTAAAATAAATAAAGAGTGAGATAAAGAGAGTTTTGAGGAAGACAATGTCAATGCCGATGTTGACTCACAAAGAACAATATTCCAACAATATCAGCATGAAATGTATAAAGATAGAGGGAACAATATGGCATTTGTAACCAAGGATGAGGAATCTAAGATCGAAGAAAAATGAAATAGTTTATGGGACAATGATTGAGATAGAACGGTTAATATTAAAGTATTGGGCGTTGGCGGTGCAGGCAATAATATGGTGCACCATATGGCAAAAACAAATGCCTTACCAAAAGGTGTTGAATTATATGCTATAAATACTGATATTCAAGCTCTTAAAATTTTAGAAAAAATTGATAATAAAGTACTAATTGGTAAGAAATTAACCAAAGGTTTTGGGTCAGGAAGTGATCCTGAAGTTGGAAAAAATGCGGCTCTTGAAGATATTGCTGCAATAAAAAATAAAATTTTAAAAGGAACTGACTTATTATTTATTACTGCCGGTATGGGCAAAGGTACAGGTACAGGAGCTTCGCCAGAAATTGCTAAAATAGCTCGTGAAATGGGAATTCTTACAATTGCCATTGTTAATTTACCATCAATTAAAACTGAAGGTGAAAAAATGTATAAGAAGGCTTTAGGCGGCTTAGAAAATTTGACAGAAAACGTTGATGCTATTACTACGATTAGCAATGATAAAATTATAGCTCAAACTCTACAAAATGAAAATCTAAGTTGTATGGAAGCATACACTAAAGCCGATCAATTAATTTTTGAATCTGTTGGAGAAATTTCTAATATGGTTTTAGTGCCATCAAAAATAAATGTAGATTTTGCTGATGTTAAAACATTTTTTAAAACTCCGGGTCATTTCCAAACAGGTTATATTAATTTGATGGATATGGATAATTTAAAGCCTGCTATTGAAAAATGTTTTGCTGAAACTTTGTACGAAGAAAGTATGTATGGAGCAACTAAGGCTATTATTAATTATCGTTTAAATGAAACAATTCCAATATCAATATTATCAGCTACTAAAGATGTTTTTAAAGAAATGACTCAAAATGATGATATCGAAATAATTCATAGTTTAGATTATAAAAAGGATATTAAATGTGCGGAATTAAGTTTTGTCATTGCAACAAATAATCATTCAGATATTGAAACACTGAACATGGATAACAAGATTATCATGGGATCAAAAAAATCTCATTATGTTAGCTCAAAAAAAGATGAAAAAAATATTTCAATTAAATCACAAAATGTTAATTTGTCAGGGATTGAAACAAACAATTTCTTGAATGTAGAACCTAACATTAGTGCATACCGTAACAATACAAGTGCTATGGATGATGAAGATGTATCTCTAGACATCAATCTAAAAGATAACACCATTGGAAACTCAACACAATTAAATGATTGTATTAGCAAAACACTTAAGCAAGCTACGCAACAATCAAGTCATAATAACCTTGAAATTTCTAAACGACGGTTTAAGGGAATAATGAAGAAAAATAATTAGTAAAATTTAAATATTTTTTTATCAACAATATACTATTATTTAATTTATTTAGTACATATAAAATTATCACTGAGCATCATTGCAAATGTAAACTATTTTTAAAAATAGTTTACATTTGCAATGATTTTATTAATTTAGTGATATATCTTCAACTAAATTAATTTACAGTTATCCTCTAATGATTGTTATTCTGTTTTAAGGTAAAATGATAATATTAATTTTCTAAATATATTCATAAAATTATCATCAACAAGCAAGTAATGAACACATCTTAAAAATATTAAATAATAAATATTTTTAATTTAATATAATAACAAAAGTAATGCTTTCTACACATATATAAAAGTTAAAGGTTTATAATTAATATACTTAGATAAAACGGGAGAATAGTTTATGCCAAAAAATATTTATTATGTTTCGCCACACGGTGAAAAAGGATGAAAAATAATGAAACAAAATGCTACTAAAGCATCATATGTTTTTGCCACAAAGGCAGAAGCTATGGAAAAAGCTCGAGAATTTTGCAAGACTCAAGAAGCGACTGTTATCGTAAAAGACCGTAACGGTAAACACCAAGAAACAATTAGATATAATAGTAAATAAATTATTATATTTATAGAACTCCTAAGCTAATGTATTAAATTACAACGCTTGGGATTTTATTATTGATTTATAGCACTATTATTAATATTGATTCTAGTTAATAATACTATGGTTTACAAAAACCTTATACGTTTGAAAATAACAACTTTAATGGGTTTTCATTTTGCTCTTTTCAAACGTAATATATTTGTGTTAATATTTAGTTAGATATTTTATGAAATTATTTCATACTTAAATTTTTTAAGATTATCATGAAATTGATTTTTAACTAAGATATACGTTTATAACGAAAAAGATTTGGAGTGAGATTATGTACAATCATAATTTAATAGAAAAAAAATGACAAAAATATTGGGAGGACAATAAGACATATCAATTTAAGGACACAAGTAAAAAGAAATTTTATGTATTAGATATGTTCCCTTACCCCTCAGGTAAAGGATTACATGTGGGTCATCCCAAAGGTTATACTGCAACAGATGTTATTAGTAGATACAAACGTTTAAAAGGGTTTGACGTGCTTCATCCAATTGGTTGAGATGCTTTTGGCCTTCCTGCTGAGCAATATGCTCTTGAAACAAATAATCATCCTGCAAGTTTTACAGCAGCTAACATTAAAAATTTTAGATCACAATTAAAATCACTTGGTTTCGATTATGATTATCAAAAAGAAGTTAATACAACTGATCCTAATTATTTTAAATGAACCCAATGAATATTTATTAAATTATATGAACACGGATTAGCAGAAATTAAAAACGTCAATGTGAATTGATGTCAGTTTTTAGGAACGGTTTTAGCAAACGAGGAGATAGTAATAAATTCTAAAGGTGAAGCAGTTAGTGAACGAGGCGGGCATTTAGTAGAAAAACGACCAATGCGTCAATGGGTATTGAAAATAACTGAATATGCAGATAAACTGTTAGAAGGATTAGATGAAATAGATTGAAGTGAATCATTAAAATCATTACAACGAAATTGAATTGGTAAATCCACAGGTGTTAATATTGATTTTAAGGTTAATAATTCAAAAGTAAAAATAAAAGTTTTCACAACTCGGCCAGATACTCTTTTTGGGATAAGTTATCTTGTGCTAGCTCCTGAACACGATTTGATTTCAGATATTGTTGGAGTAGATTATGCTGAAGATGTACAAAAATATATTACATTAGCAAAAAATCGTTCAGATCGGGATCGGACAACCAATAAATTTAAAACAGGAGTGCCGTTAGGGGTTGATGCTATTAACCCCATAAATGGAGATATTATACCTATATGAACATCGGATTATGTTTTAAATGATTTTGCCACAGGGGCTGTCATGGCAGTACCGGCACATGATTCAAGAGATTTTGAATTTGCAACTAAATTTAATTTACCAATAAAATGAATTATTGAATGTGATCATCATAATAATGCTTATACTGGAGATGGAAAACACATCAACTCAGAAATAATAAATGGTTTAAAAATTGATGAAGCGACAAAAATAATGTTAGATTTTATAGTTAAAAATAAATATGGAAATATAAACACTAATTTTAAATTAAGAGATTGATTATTTAGTCGTCAAAGATATTGGGGTGAACCATTTCCAATAATATTTGATGGAGACAAAATTAATGTAGTTGAAAATTTACCAGTATTATTACCAGATTGTGACGATTTTAAACCCAATCCAAATGGTGAACCACCACTATCAAAAAATAAACAATGATATGAGATTAAAAAAGGAAATAAAACTTTTTTTAGGGAAGCTAATACTATGCCTCAATGGGCAGGATCAAGTTGATATTATTTAGCATATATTCTAAAAAACGAGGATGGTTCTTATACTGATTTAAATAGTAAGGAAGCCATGAAACGATTTCAAAAATGATTACCTGTAGACATTTACATCGGAGGGCAAGAGCATGCTGTATTACATTTATTATATGCAAGGTTCTGGCATCATTTTTTATATGATATAGGTGTTGTTCCGAACAAAGAACCATTTATGAAAGTTATTAATCAAGGTATGATTCAAGCTGAAAACGGAGAAAAAATGAGTAAATCAAAAGGGAATGTTATTAATCCTGATGATATAATTAAAAGCCACGGTGCGGATGCATTGCGGTTGTATGAATGTTTTATGGGGCCACTAACAGCTTCGCTACCTTGAAATGATAATGGTATTGATGGAATGCGGAAATGACTAGATCGTGTATACCGTCTTTTCGATAACCAAAAAAATAGTACGATTAATAATATAGAAGATGAAGAATTAATGTTCGCTTATCATAATTTTGTTGCAAATCTAGATAAAAATTTAGATAAACAACAATTTAATATTGGCATAAGTAATATGATGATATTTATAAATGCATGTTATAAAGCCCCATCAATTAAAAAGGAATATCTAATTAATTTTACTAAAATTCTAAGTTGCTATGCACCACATATAGCTGAGGAATTATATTTTCGATTAGGGTTTAAAACGAGTGTAACTAAAACTACTTTCCCTATATTTGATAAAAGTAAATTAAAGCAAACTAATGTTACAATTGCAATACAAATAAATGGTAAACTACGGGATACCATAATAGTTGAAAGAGACACACCTAGGGAAGAATTATTGAAAATTGCAAAAAGTACTTCAAAAATAAAAAATTATTTGCAAAATAAATATATAATTAAACAAATTGTTATTATAAATAAAATTATAAATATTGTTATAAAATAGAGGTTAAATATGTCAAACGATACTACTAAATTCAATGCCAGACAAGATATTTTGGCGAATGATTGATATAATATTTTAAATGTCGAAACTACCAGTTCTGGAATGCAGATAACTGAATCTTATAGACATTTAGCAAAAATGTATCACCCAGATTTAAATAAGGAGTCGGATGCAATATATAAATTTCATTTAATTAATGAAGCATATCAAATTTTAGGTAACGAAGAGAATCGAGCAATGTACGATTGAGAAATGGGCATTTCTTCTAAATTAGATGCATTTAGATTTAACATTACATCAGACATAGAGGAAATTTTTGAAATTTCCAATGAGCTTTTAGAAAACCAAATTACTGATCCTACCGTTATCTATCGGGAAATTTGAATAAATATAAAATCTATAGCTGAAAGAAATCATGTTTACACTCAACTTAAACGCAAATTAGATATAATAGCATCATTAGATTTAAAACTACAAGAATTTAATGAAGGCACAAGAATATCGGTCCCAATCGATCGTTATCGTATTTGTTCTGTTTGTAGGGGTAGTAGTCACATTGGTGTTGAAAGATTGCAAAAATGTTACCATTGCCAAGGTTTTGGATTAGAACACGAAAGAATTTTTGCAAATATTAAAGTTCTACCAAATACTCCAACCGATAAAACAATAAAAATACCTGGTAGGGGAAATAAAACACCAATTGGAACTGGAGATTTAATTATAAAGTTACACTTAACATCTAAAATTAGCATGTGGCCAAGAGCTACAACAAGAATGATGAGAGCTAAATCCAAGAATAAAAAATAGATATAATTCATAAATATTAGCACTCAAATGTTGACATTGCTAAAATAAAATAGTAATATAAAATATATAAATTTGAAGATTTATTTTTTTAATTAAGTAAAGGATGATAATTATGCCACAAAAAAGAGATTATTATGAAGTCTTAGGGATATCAAAAAGTGCAAGTGCTGCTGAAATTAAACGTGCCTTTCGTAATTTAGCAATGCAATTTCATCCTGATCGTAATAAAAAAGAAGGCGCTGAGGAAAAATTTAAAGAAGTAAATGAGGCTTATGAAATACTAAGTGACCAAGAAAAAAAATCTATTTATGATAAATATGGACATGCGGGTTTAGAAGGACAAGGAATAAACTTTGATGGGTTTAATCCATTTGATATTTTTAATCAATTCTTTGGAGGCAATAATAGTAATACGCAAAGTTCATCATTCGGCGGATTTGAGGATATTTTTGGTAGTTTTTTTAGTAACGGGCCACAACAATCAAATTTTGACAATAGAGCACATAAGGAATCATTAGATATTCATATTCCAATATCAATATCTTTTATTGAAGCTCTTAACGGGACGGAAAAAAAAGTATCTTTTGATAGACGAGTTGTTTGCGATAATTGCGAAGGATCAGGAGCCGAATCGAAGGACGATATAATTCAATGTAGCGGATGTCAAGGCCATGGTGTTGTTATTACTCAAAAACGCACAATATTAGGAATGATGCAAAGTCAATCTATTTGTCCTAATTGTTCAGGTACAGGTAAATCTATTAAAAACAAATGCAAAAGTTGTTCAGGTAAAGGCTATAATATTAGTGAAGTAACTATTAAAGCGACCATACCAGCAGGTGTTGAACATCGAGAAAATTTAATCGTGAGCAATAAAGGGCACAAGAATAAAAGCGATAATGGAAATTTATATTTAATTATAAATGTTAATCCAAGTAAATTCTTTGAACGACACGGGTTAGATATTTATACATACTTATATGTTGACCCTTTAAAAGCATTAGTTGGCGGCGAAGTAGAAATTGTAACACCATATGGCGTTGAAAAATACGAACTTATGCCGGGAACAAAACATGATCAAAAAATAATCATTCATGGGCGTGGTGTCAAAACAGATAAGAAACGTGTGTTAGGTGGTAATTTATCAGGTAATTTAGTTTGTGTAGTTAGATATTCTGAATCTAACAAGTACACAAAATCAGAAATTTCAATAATAAAAAAATTGGCTGAAAAATCTAATAAATATACAGAAAAACATAATGCTGAAGTTTTAAAAGAGGTGAGATAATGAATTCAGGTAGAATAGATTTAAAAAAATTACATGGTAATGTAGTAACGTCATCCGATTCTAAGGGTACAACTAAATTAGAAGAAATTGAACCAGGAAGTGGAATTTATAAAAAAGTAGGAAAACGTAAAAATATTCCAACTAGAGCCTTTCGTGCGGATGAATTAGATGAAACAAGCGATAAGCAGAAGAGCCATCTTAGTGGAGGCACTAGTAAGTTAAATACAAAAACGAAAAAACTTACAACTAAAATAGATCCAATAAACGAAAAAACTAACATAATAGAAAATTTTGATGATAAAACAAAACAGATTATTGGATTGGACGATGAAGTTATTGTACAAAAATCAACACACAATAGAAGAAGAGCATCCACTAGTTCAAGTATAGCTGTTGCTAAAAATTCAAGCAACAAAAAATCTGCAAATAGAAAAAAAGGTGTGAAAAATCCAGATGATGATATTACATCACAAGATTATGAAATCGCATACGACATTCTTCAAAAGAAATATGATACATTAGATTTAAAACTGCAAAATACAATTAATGAAAATATTAAATTAAATGCTGAAGTAAATAAAATAAGAGGACAATTAATTAATAAAATTCAAGAGAAAACTAAAGAAGCTAAACTTATTATTGATGCTAAATTAAAAGAAAATGAAGCAAAATTTCAATCAGAAATAAAGCAAGCAAAAGAAGCTGCCTTAGAAACTGACATAATTAACTTCATTGATATAATTTTACATTTGGAAACAGCGATAGTTAAGTCTCCTGATAATATAGCAGTAAAAAATTATGTCACGGGTTTTAATATGATATTAAATATGTTCTACAATCAATTAGGAACCATGGGGATTAGCCAAATAGATGTGAATGTTGGAGATGAATTTAATGCAAATTATATGGAAGCTTTTGACACTGAAGAAAATCCTAAATTTAAAACAAATAAAATAATAGAAATTTATAAAAAAGGTTTTGTACTTAATGACAAGGTAATAAGACACACGTTAGTAAAGGTCGCAAAATAATTAATTTTCAAATTATTTGGGTATTAATATATGGATAATAAAGTAACGGCAATTAGCTTATTTGTAAATCATACTAATTACATTGCAGAAGATATTTTAGATATAAATCAAATTCATAATGGATTTACAAATATTTCCTTTTTGATTATTACGAAAAATAAGCAAAAATTCCAAATAAGAATTGGCGGTAGTAATCATGTGGTTAATAGAAAAAATGAGGAAAGAGTTTTAAAAGCCATTCACAACGATACATTCATTTACTATGATAATAAAAATGGTAATGCAATTAAGAAATGAATTGATGGAGTAAATCCCAAATTTGAAGAATTAGATGATGTATTTTTAGAGTCATTAGCTTTGGCCATTCGTAATCTTCATAATACAAATATTAAAGACACAAACATAATCATGCACGATCCCTTTTGCTTTATTAATAAAGCTGTGATGGGAAATAATCATGTGACTACTTATAGAAAATTATTAGATAAATATAGTTACCTACCATTAGTACTAAGTCATAATGATATCAACACTAGAAATTTAATTTATAATAATAATAAAGTTTTTTTAATAGATTTTGAATGGTCGAGAATAAATAATGAATATTGAGATTTAGCTAATTTTATAAGAGAAGAAAAACTTCCGATGGATAAAATTATTAAACTTTATAAATATTATGGAGGAATAGAATTGCCAATTTTAAAAGATTTTATTTATTTGACTACAAATTTCGCAGTTCAATGAACATATTGTATGACAGAAACTCCTAAAATATTGGACTACCGACAGAAACAATTAAAATTATTGGATTACTATTATGATTTACTTATTAACATATAAATCAATCTTGTCTAATTTATTATAAATATTTATTAAATACATTCCCATGGAAAAAGGAAATGTATTTAATTTTTATATATAGAAAACTAAAGTTTTTAACATTTTATTTTGTTTTAAAAGCTTTAGTTGAAATTACTGAGTTACTATCTTGTGGTATAAAATTATTAGTTTTCTTAGCTTGCTTCTTACTATTGCTAATATTTAATGAAGCAGTCACCGCACCAGAAATAAGACTAATTAAAACAGTAGCGCACGTAACTATCCCCCATATGATCCCTGGAGCCATCCCACCAACTATATTTTGTTTGCTATTTTGATCAAGTTGTTTCATTATGCAAAGGGAATTCCAAAATTTATTTTAGTATTATATCCATTAGGAGCGGCACGAATATATGTTTTGGGAGAAGTGTTTCTATACATATTAGGGCTAGAGAAAGCAGGGTTTGGGTTATTATAGTAAATGTTTTGGTTAACCAAATTTAAGACACCAATCATACTTCCTGAAATCATAGATAACCCAGCGGCTTTATTTCAAAAGAAATTTGATTTCATCGCCCCACCTGTGATATCTAGTTTAGATTCAATTTCTAATTTTTTCATTTTATTTACCTCCACTTATTACTACTAAGATTTGTTTTATAAATCTTAATTATTTTAAGTATTTAATTTCAATATTACTTATTTTATTTTTATCTATTCATAATATAATATATGTTTTAGTTAAAAAATTATTCCGGGGATAAGCAATTGATCCGGGATTTATTATTGTTACATCATTTATTTTATCAATAATTTCAATATGACTATGGCCATAAACAACTAGATTAGCGTTATAATTTTCCGCATCATTATAAAGATTTTGATGTCATTTCTTTTTATTTCATGACACGTGGTTGTGACCATGTACCATGAAAACGATTACATCTTCAATTTTAAATATTTTTTCAGACTCACCGATATAATCATTATTTCCTGCAACATAAAAATCACAAACTTCATCCATATATTTTTTAGACGTTGTGTGATCACCGGCATGAATGATTAAGTCTGGTTGTTCCAACATAATAATTTCTTCCAATATCTTATTTTTCCCATGCGAATCTGAAACCACAAGTACTTTTGTCATTTGAATTTCTCCCCTTTTCTTATTATGTTTCTATCTAATTTATTTTTTTAAGTTATTTTATTTTTTAATGAAATTGCTGTATTGAGTGGAATAATTTGTGAAATTTCTTCAATGGTCGCTTCCTTTAAATCTAAAATTGTTGGATATCGTTCTAATAAAAGTTTTTTTCGTTTTGGTCCTAATCCTGGAATTCCATCATAAACTGATGCTAGCTGACTTTTAATTCTCTTTGCGCGAAAAAATGAAATAGCAAAGCGATGGACTTCTTCTTGCATATTAAAGAGAAAGAAGAACAAGTCGCTTGATTTATCCAATTGAATTTCATTCCCATCGAACAAAACAATCGCATCAGTACGATGACGGGCATCTTTTTTTAACCCAATTAAGGGAACAATACTATCAATATTTAATTCATGAAGTGCCTTCATTCCTGCATTAACCTGCGGCTTGCCACCATCAACAATAATAAGGTGCGGTAGATTTGAATTATTTTTAATTAGAGCACTATATCGACGTAAAATTATTTCATACATATAATGATAATCAGAAGCATTCTTGGTTGTCTTTAAATTAAACTTTCGATAATTTTTTTTGTTTGGAACACCGTTTTTATAAACAACCATTCCAGCTACAGGTGTATCTAGATTAATATTACTATTGTCAAAAATTTCAATTTCATCAACACTATCTAAATCTAAAAGTTTGGCTAATTGTTCGCACGCTCCAATAGTTCTATTATATTTTCTTTCGTACTTAGATTGATCGGTCATTAGTTGCTTTTGAGCGTTTTTGTGAGCCACTTTAATAATATCTTTGTATTGCCCCTTATATGGATTAATAAATTGCGTAGTTAAGCTATCGCTTAAAATATTAATGTCTTCTAATTCCAAAGTTATATAAATCTTACTAGGTAATTTACTATGACTATAAAATTGCATAACATAATCAACAATTGTTTCATTAACATCATTATAATAATGATCTAGCATTACATGCTTGGACAGTAGTTTCCCATTAATATAGCTAAATATGATAATACATATATAATTGTTATTTATTGCGAAACCAATAACATCAGTATCATTTTTATTTATTAATTGAACAACTTGATGGTTTATCAAATGACTAATTCCATTTTGCAAATCTAAATATTTTTGAGCTCCTTCATAATCCATTTGGGCAACTGCATTTTCTTCTTGAATTATTAAATTGTCTATAATTGATTTAGTTTTATGATTAAAAATATTATTAATTTCATCTTTATATTTTTTATAATCCGCTAAGTTAATATTATTAATACACGGCCCTAAACATTGTCCCATATCGTAGTAGATACATTTGTGATCGGGAATTATACGGCATTTGCGAAAGGGAATTAAGCGTAAAAGGAGATTGTAAATTTCATATCGATTACTATCATTATTAGCTAAAGGGCCATAATATTTACCTTTAGTGGGTTGATAATTATGTGTATAAATAATTCTAGGATGTTTTTCATTTGTTACTAAAATATATGGATATCCGCTACCGCTTTTTAATAAAACATTATATTTGGGTTGGTATTTTTTAATTAAATTATTTTCTAAAATTAATGATTCATTTTCATTGTCAACTACGATATAATCAATATCATAAATATTATCTACTAACATTTGTATCCTAGTATTATGGGTTTTAAGAAAGTATTGATGGGTTCGACTAAAAAGATTTTTTGCCTTACCAACGTAAATAACATGTCCCGAAGCGTCCTTCCACAAATAACAACCTGGTTGTTTAGGTAATGTCTTTAATTTTAGCAATAATTCATTACGGTTCATTTATATTCTGTATCCTTTGAATTTTAAAATTCTTTCCAAAGAAACATAATGAATGTAAGGATCTTCGCACCGAATCAAATATTTTTGTTTTTTAGTACTAATAATTAACCCCAAATGGCTTAATTTATAGTCAACTAAATCACTAAATAAAAGGCTAAAAATTTCAAAATTTTCACTAAAAATTAGACGTTCAGTACTTATGTAAAAATCAATATCACCAAGAAATAATTCCTCTTTACCGTTTATTATATGATAAATATTGGTATGTTCATAATGGTAGAAAACAGTTTCATTTTCACTTTTTTGAAAATCTATAATTAATGATTTTAAATTTCTTGTCTTAGCAAAAACAACACCTTCATAGTGATGTAGATAATTTAATTCGCTATTATTTAAATAGTTTTTAATTTCTAATGATTCAATAATTTTATTTAAATTTTCAATATATGTTTTACTATAAAGTTCATTATTGTTTATTCATTGCAAAACTAGCTCAAACCGGTATCTCAAAAAATGCTTTTCATTATTAATTGAATGCAATTTATTAGTATTATATTTAGTTCATAATGCAAGTTTACTAATATTTAAAATTTTTGAAATATTATTTTTATAAATTTTATAAGCAAACTCATCACTAGATCTTGTAAATAATTTACGAACCATCTCAAACTCCTTTACATCCATTATTAATCTTATTATATAGTAAAATTATTGAAAAAAATAAAAGCAAAATATAACTCATTACATTTTTTTAGCACTCTCTCTTGTTATTTGCTAATTTTTGTGTATAATTATTATAATTGAATAAGAAAATTAAAATATAGAGAGGTAATTATTATGGCAAATCGAAATGTTATTATAGGTATAGACCTAGGTACTACGAATTCTTGTGTAGCTATTATGGATGGCAAAAATTCAAAAGTATTGGAAAACCCTGAGGGAAAAAGAACAACCCCTTCAGTGGTTTCATTTAAAAACGATGAAGTACTTGTTGGAGACACAGCAAAAAGACAAATGATCACAAATATGAACACAGTGCATTCAATCAAACGACACATGGGTTCAAAACATAAAACTAAAATTAATGGGAAGGAATATAGCCCAGAAGAAATAAGTGCTAAAATTCTAGCATACATTAAAAAATATGCAGAATCAAAATTAGGCTTTGAAATTAAAAAAGCAGTGATTACTGTTCCAGCTTATTTTGATGACGCGCAACGTCAAGCAACTAAAAATGCAGGTAAAATCGCAGGTTTACAAGTTGAACGAATTATTAATGAACCAACTGCAGCAGCATTGGCTTATGGAATTGATAAAACAGACAAAGAACAAAAAGTGCTAGTATATGATCTTGGTGGAGGAACTTTTGATGTTTCTATACTTGATATGGCTGGTGGAACTTTCGAAGTATTATCAACCAGTGGAGATAATAAATTAGGTGGGGATGATTGAGATCAAAAAATTATTGATTGATTATTAGCAGGAATTATAAAAGAACACGGCGTTGATTTAAGTAAAGACAAAATGGCTATGCAACGTTTAAAAGATGTATCTGAAAAAGCTAAAATGGATTTATCAGGTGTTAAATCTACACAAATTCTTTTACCATTCATTAGCATGACCAAAGAAGGCCCTTTAAATGTTGAAAAGGATTTAACTAGAACTAAATTTGAAGAAATATCTAGAGATTTATTAAACCGAACAATTAAACCTGTGGAAGATGCAATTAAAGAATCAAAAGTTAATAAGTCAAATATTGACCAAATTCTATTAGTTGGTGGTTCAACGAGAATGCCAGCAGTACAACAATTAGTAAGTAAATTAACAGGCAAAGAACCTAACCGTTCAATTAACCCGGATGAAGTTGTTGCTTTAGGTGCGGCAATCCAAGGTGGAGTTTTAAGTGGTGATGTTGAAGATATCTTATTATTAGATGTTACTCCATTATCATTGAGTATTGAAACTCTTGGAGGAGTAGCTAGTCCAATTATTAAGAGAAACACAACAATTCCAGTGAGTAAGAGTCAAGTTTTTTCAACTGCTCAAGATAACCAACCAGCTGTTGATGTTAGAGTGGTTCAAGGTGAAAGACCATTAGCTAAAGACAATAAATTGTTAGGTGATTTCTCATTGGGTGGAATTGATCCTGCTCCTCGCGGTGTTCCACAAATCCAAATTGCGTTTAATATTGATGCGAATGGAATCATTAGTGTTACAGCAAAAGATTTAAAAACTAATAAAGAAAATACTATTACAATTAAAGATGCTGAAGGATTGAGTCAAGAAGAAATTGATAAAATGATTAAAGAAGCAGAAGTTAACAAAGAGAAAGATGATATTGTTCGTAAGGAAAATGAACTTCGTTATAAAGCAGAATCAATTATTGCTAATCTAGGAAATGGATTAAAATCAGATGAAAACATTCCAGCAGATCAGAAAGAACAATTAACTACTCAATTAAACGAGTTTAAGGAATTGCTTGAAAAGAAGGATTGAAAACAACTTGAAGCTAAAATAGAAATGTTTGATCAAATGGCTGAACAATTTAGTAAATTAAAGGAAGCTGGGATTAATCCAGAAGATATTATTAAAGAAGCTAAAGTATCAGAAGAAAAAACTAAATCTAAGTCGAAACCTTCAACAAAATCTTCCCCTAAATCACCATCGAAACCTTCCCCTAAATCACCATCTAAAAAATAGTGAATAATTAGGAAATGGATATTTAAATAAAAATAACTTAGTTTTTAAACTAGGTCAATAAAAAAGACACCCTTGAAAGAGAGTGTTTTTTTAGCGAACTTATTAAATTAAAAATTTAGTACATTATATTATGAAATATTCTAATAGTTTATTCTTTTGCTTCAATGGCAATGGTAAAGGTTTGATCGCCACCGTGCGCAATGACACTATTTGGTAACTTACTGATCTTAATGTCATCTTTGCTATTTACAAATGCTTTAATATTTTCGATGCACAAAGCCTCTTGAGTTTTATCTTTTAAATCTGACATGACTTCAATACGTTTGATTCCTTTTGTCTGAAATGAATTTATTTTATTAATGCAAGTAAGAGATTTATTAACAGTATTTTCGTAGGAATCGGACTTATCAAAATATTGTCATTTGCCGTCTTCTAATTTAATAATTAATTTTATTTTAAAAATTCTAATAAACAATGCTTTAACACCACTAACACGCCCACTCTTAACCAATTGTTTAATATTTCTTATGATAATAGTGGCAGACACTCGTTTTTGATAATTCGCTGTATATTTATCTAGTTCCTGAAAGCTCTTCCCCTCGTCCAACATTTTACGTAAATCAATTAATAGTCATGTTAACGGAGCACCAATCTGTAGAGTGTTAATAATATGAATTTTATTATATCCAAATTCTTCCTGAACTATTTTTAAAATATTATAAAAACCAGACATATTTTTACTAATAACAGCAAAAACTATTGCTTCGTAGCGCTGCAATAGTTTTTCTGTTTTGATAATAACATCATTAATAGATGGTTGTGCTGTTGAAACTTCATACCCATTATTCAGATACGTAAATATTTGATCACGAGTAATATTAACTCCATCATCAAATGTTAAAATTTCATCATTTTTAGTTGCAATGATTTTAATTGGAGTTACAAAAATATCATTTATTTTGTAACCATTAAATATTCCCGAGGTATCGGTCATAATTGCTATTTTTTTCATTTTACACCTATTGTTTTATTCACTATAATACATATTATATACATTATATTTATAAAAGGGAATTAATGTTAAATTATTTTCATTATAAGCAAATACAATTATTTGTTATATTAGTCACGAGTTTATTGGCATAATTAGTAATAAAACTATTTTTTAATTTTAATCGCATTTTCATTTAATAAAATAATATGTCTATATCATTTTCTAAAAAAATATTTAGGTGGATTATGATAACTATAAGAATCTCTATAAAATAAATAACGGAAATTATTTCATAATTTATTAATTTGATTATGACTCGGCGTGCTTATAGTGCTGGCTTGACCAAAAGTTTTACGTAAATAATTTTTATGCATGCAGTGATAAATATAATTATTTTTATATCAAGGTTCATAATTAATGGACAACAATTCTTCATCATTAGTGAAATGCGTTTTGATATACATTAAAAACATAACGCAAGTATAAACAATTAAATAACAAACAACAGGAATCCACGGGAAGGGAATATTAAGGATGTTTGCCAAATCTGCATATTGAGCATAGTCGCCATACCAGTCCCCTTCAACAATACCTGTGGCATTATTAGTGACTCCAAAGGAAATGACTATTATATAAACATAAGCAAAGAAGGCAATTGTTACAATATGAATTCCCATTCAACTTCATCGTGTATAAGTTCGAGAATTCAAAATAACAATAACGCTCATAATAATCATCCAATAATGCATAATAAAATATAGTTTATTTATCCCTTGTCCAAGGAAAATAAAGTTGTATCAAGTAACTCCAGGATCTAATGTTGCACTTGCCATTCCGCCAAAAATAGTTACAAGTCCTCCAACTAACCCTAAGGGGGCTAGTACTTTAGCGATGTTTCTAGATTTATCAAAGATTAAACTGACTGGTATAAAAAAAGCCATAAAAGGACACATGTCAAGAAGGAAAGCCTTGCTTACGTGAACACTATGCATGTAAGTTGTATCATGTGGATCCATATGGTTGTAATCATAAATATTACCTGATCAACGTCCAACAACAAAGTAAATTACTAACCCGATTGAGACAATTAAATAAAAGTAGTAACTAGTGGTTACGACTTTTATATATTTATTAATCAAGCAAATAAAAATAATTGATAATGCAGTAAAAACCAACAAGATAATTCCTAATATAGTCATAAAGTAATTATACTTGTTATTTTATAATATCTAATATAATTTCAGTTTGTTACCATTAAAAAATAAGGTTATGTGAATAATGTTTACATAGTAGATATTTTTAAGGTAAAATTTAATGTTTGAAAAGTGATTATATTTATATACAATAAGAATATAACATTAAGGAGTATTTATGCCATTTACAAAAAAACCAGAAATAGATTTTAAAATTAGTGAAGGTAAAATCGTTTTATCAAAAGAATATATTTATGCAAATAGTAAGCGTTTTAAAAAAATAACTGGAAGTCGTTTTGCTTCAGTTTTAAATTTTAATAGTTTTAGCAGTCCTGTGAAAACTTGAGCTATGATGGTTGGTATTTATAAAGAAGACATGGATCCAATGTTAGCAAATGCAGGTAATATTATTGAACCAAAAGTAAGAGAATATGTTGAATTGAAAACAAAAACAAAATATTTACAATATGATGTTTTTAAAATTAAATGAGATGTTTTTAAGGAAAATAAAATTTTTGGTGGAATTCCTGATGGCGAACCAATAAATGAAAATAAAGAGTTTTTGTATCCTGAAAAACCAATGTTGGAAATAAAAACATCTTCAGTCGATAAATTCGTATATAAAAAAATAAGAAATCAATTTATTTTACAAAAAGATGGCAAAGGATATCCATTAGTAAAAACAAAGAATTTAAAGCATGACAGTTGATTTGATGTAGATAAAAATGTTAAAATACCTCCTGAATACGCATTTCAATTAGGTTTATATTGTTATTTGCGGGGAATTAATATTGGTATTTTTGCAATCGCTTTTCTTGAACGCGATGATTATGTTAAACCAATGAATTTTATTGCAGCAGAAAGGGAAATTCAAATCGTGGATTTTAATGTTGATTTAAAGGAAATGCAAAAATGAATTGATTATGCAACAAATTGATACAATGAATACATTAAAAAGGGAATTAGTCCCAAAATGACAGATAGTGATTTAACATGATATCAGACAGAATTAGAGAGTGAATAATATGAAGCCAATTATTTATATTAAATATGGTGAATTAACATTAAAAGGGAAAAATCGTAATGAATTTTCCAAATGTCTATTAAGTAATATCAAATTAGCTTTTAATGGAATAGATATCAAAATCATTAAACAATATGATTCTATGCAACTTTGTGATTTTCTAAACGAAGACTTAGACAAGATTATCAAAATTCTTACTAGAATTCCTGGAATCGCTAATTTTAGTGTGGCGTATGAAACTGATTTAGAATTAAGTAATATTATTGAGTGTGCCCATCAATTTGTTTCTAATGATTATCGTACTTTTAAGATAGAGGCCAGAAGAAGTAATAAAAATTATGAACTTAATTCATTAGAAATAAAACAAAAAATTGCAGGTCATATTCTTCAAAATAACCAAGATATAAAGGTTGATGTTCACAAACCTGAATTAACGATATACATTGAAATAAAGCATAAAAATGCAATCGTTCATGGAAATAAAATTACTGGTTTTGGAGGCCTACCAATTGGTTCAAGTGGCAAGGTGTTACTACTTTTAAGTGGTGGCATTGATTCACCCGTTGCAGCTAGTTTATTAATGAAACGAGGTATCGAAATAGAATTTATTACATTTGTTTCGCCCCCTCACACTTCTCCAGAAGCATTGCAGAAAGTAAGAGATCTTGTTAAATTAATAACTCTAGACGGTAAATTGCAAAAACCCGTTTTATACGTTTGCAATTTTACCAAATTGCAGCATGAAATAACACATATTCAAAAAGAAAGTTATCGTATCACAATTATGCGCCGCTATTTTTTTAGGATTGCTAAAGAAATAGCGATACAAAATAATTGTCTTGCAATTGCTACGGGCGAAGCTATTGGACAAGTAGCAAGTCAAACCTTGCAAAGTATGGATACTATAAGTAATGTATTAGATAATTTTCTAATTTTACGACCTTTAGTTGCTTTGGATAAAAGCGAAATTATTAATTTAGCTAAAAAAATTGATACTTATGAAACTTCAATTTTGCCATATGATGATTCATGTGCATTATTTGCGCCTAAAGCACCTGCTACAAAGCCAAAGATTGAGACCGCTAAATGAATAGAAAAACAATTAGAACTTATTGAAGATATCTATAATTCAACATTAAATAATAGTATAATAAAAGAGTAACAAATATATAGGATAAATTATCATGACTGAAATTAAAGAAATGAACCGCGAAATTTTAAATAAAATAAAACAACATGATAAAGTGAGCCTATTTGTACACGAACGTCCTGATTTTGACGCTCTAGGTTCAGCATATGCTATGCAAGAATTTATTAAATATAATTGACCAAATAAACAAGTGCATATTATTGGCACTAATCTTTTACATCCAGATCAAGGAGCAATATTTTTTAAATTTGATATTGACCCTACCCCCGATAGTTATATTGCAGATTCCTTAGGGATTATATTAGACACTGCAAATGCAGCAAGAATTATGACAGGGAAACATAAATTATGTCGCCAATTAATGCGGATTGATCATCATCCTAAAACCGAAGCAATTTGTAATTTCGAATGAGTCGATGATCGTTATCCTGCAACAGCAGAAATGGTTGCTACAATTTTCTTAGAAAATGATTATACTATTACACCGATGGTTGCTAAATATATTTATGCAGGCATATTAACTGATACGGATCGTTTTTTAACTACTAATGTATTACCATCAACAATGCGATTAGTTGCTATTTTGTATGAAAGTGGGTTCGATCGCAAAGAAGTACATGATGCTATTTATGTACGAAGCATTAAAGAGGCCTATCTAGATGGTTATGTTTTAAAAAATACAGAGGTTACAAAAAATGGTGTGGCCTATGCTATGATCCCAAAAGGATTAAACGAAAAGTTTGACATTTGTGTACCTCATGTTAAAGTTCACTTGTTAAGTAATATTGAAAATGTTGATATTTGAACTACAGCTTATTACGACGGAATAAGTAAGGAGTGAAAGGGTTCAGTTAGAAGTAATAAATACCCAATAAACAAAATTATCGAAATGTTTAATGGTGGAGGACACCGTTTATCAGCCGGCTTTACATTACAACATCCTAAGGAATTTAAGAAGATAGTTCAAACTTTAGATAAATATTTAGAGGAATGTAAAAAATTATAGTGGCAAAATATGCAAAAAATCGCAATAATTATTTTAAAGTAGGATAAAATATAATATAGATTAAATTTAACAAAAGGGTGTATAAAATATGAATAAATCAAAAACATTAAAGTTTTCACTAGACGAAGACCACAAAAGTTTTGAAAAAACAAAAGTAGAACAAACAAAAGTTATCGATTTAGAATCATTAAATATTGATAATAAAGAAAATTTAGATTTACTAACAACCGAACAATTAGAATATCGTTTAGAGTTTGAAGAAAAAGATTCTAAAATTATAGCAGAAATTAAAAAAATTCTTATTAGTCGTAATAAATAATAACGCGATGTATATTAACCTTAATGTCCACTCTTATTATTCTTTGCAAAAATCTACCTTAAGTATTGATGACATTATTAAGTATGCAAGTGATCATAAACAACAATATGTTTGTCTAACGGATGAAAAAAATTTGTATGGAGCAATTGAGTTTTACAACAAAGCAATTAAGGCAAACCTTAAACCTATTATTGGTTTAGAGATTAATTATCAAGATAATGTACTAGTTTTAATTGCTAAAAACCACAAAGGTTTTCAAAATTTACTTAAAATATCAACCCATATAATGAAACAAGAAAAATTTGTTATTCAAGATTTAATGAACGACATTTTTACTATTAGAAAAAGTGGAACAATTATCTTTGAAAAAAATTTTTTCACAACTGAGCTTGGTGAAAAAAATACAATAGCAATGCCGTCAGTTAGATATTATGTACCATCTGATTATAAATATTACAGAGCTTTGCAAGCTATTAAAAATGATAAAAAATTATCTTTTGAAACCAATAATAAAACGGCTGACACTACTGAATATTTCATGACCGCCGATGAAATTTCAAAGAAGTATAATGAGAATGATATTACTAATGTAAATAATATTATTAATTCATGTGAATGAAAAATGCCTGAATTTAAAAATGATATTTTACACTTCCCGACGCCTAAAAATTTAGCTAGTCGTCCGTATTTAGAAAGTCTATGCAAAGCAGGTGTTAAATACCGCTTTACAGGAAAAACTAATATTTACGATAATGATTCTAATTCACTTGATTTAGAATATGCTGAAAGACTAAAATTTGAACTAAATACAATTAATAATATGGGATATAATGATTATTTTCTAATTGTCCACGAATTTATTGATTATGGTAAAAAGCAAGGTATTATGTTTGGACCAGGGCGTGGTTCTGCAGCCGGTTCACTTGTTGCTTACCTTCTAGGCATAACAGATATCGACCCAATCAGATACAATTTATTCTTTGAACGTTTTCTAAATCCAGAAAGAACGAGTTTACCAGATATTGATACAGATATTTTAGATACTAGACGTGATGAAATTATCAATCATTTGTTTGAAAAATATGGGAACGATCATGTTGCACATATTATTACTTTTCAAAGAATGAAAGCAAAAATGGCGTTGCGTGATGTTGCTCGCATTCTTGATATTAAATTACCAATAATTGATCGTATTGCAAAATCAATAAAATCAGAATATGACAAAGACATTATGGAAGCTATTAAACAATCAAAAAGTTTACAAAATGATTATAAAAGTTATCCAGATTTATTTGATATAGCTCAAAAATTAATTAATAGTCCACGACAAGTGGGAACACATGCAGCGGGTATTGTTTTAAGTCAAGATAATTTAATTAATGTAGTCCCATTGCAAAACGGTCTTAATGGTTGATCTATGACACAATTTTCGATGGAATATCTTGAACCATTAGGTTTAATTAAAATGGACTTATTGGGTTTAAGAAACCTTTCGACGATTGATAATGTTATTAAAATGGTGAAAAAAACTCGTAATGAAATTATTGATATTTATAATATAGATTTAGAAGAAAAAGCAATTTTTAATAATTTAACAGCGGGCCAAACAGCTGGAATTTTTCAACTTGAATCACCAGGTATGAAAAACCTAATAATGCGTATGAAGCCTAAAAATATTGAAGATATTTCTATTACTTCATCTTTATTTAGACCCGGTCCACAACAAAATATTCCTACTTTCTTGGCGCGAAGAAATGGCGAAGAAAAAATTTCGTATGTTCATCCTGATCTTAAACCTATACTGCAATCGACTAATGGAATTATAGTTTATCAAGAACAAGTTCTACAAATTGTTCAGACTGTAGCAAATTTTAGTTTAGCAAAAGCAGATATTTTTCGTAGAGCAATTTCAAAAAAAAATGAAGCAATGATGGCATCACTTAAAGATGAATTTATTAACGGTGCCACTAAAAATAAATATTCTTTAGATGTTGCACAACAAATTTATAAATATATTTATGAATTTGCTAATTATGGATTTAATCATTCGCACTCAATTGCTTATTCCTATATTAGTTATTGGATGGCTTATTTAAAATCGCATTACCCAATTGAATTTATTACAACATTATTGTCTACAGATAACAGTCGGGTTAAATTATTAATGTATATGAGTGAAGCGAAAAAATTCAATGTTGCAATTATTGGCCCATCAATTAATGATTCCTACGGAGGCTTCAGTATTAAAAAGGGAAAAATTGTTTTCGGATTTGCTGCTATTAAGGGAATAGGTAATGAAGCAATAAAAAAATTGTTATTAATTCGAAATAGTATTGAAAATAAAAAATTCAAGGATTATTTGGAAGCTATTGCATATTTGTATCGAGGTGGTGTGACTAAAGCATATCTTGAAAAACTTATAAAGGTTGGTAGTTTTGATTGTTTTAATGAAAAACGTGAATTTTTATTACATAATTTAGATGAAATTATTAGCAAGGGAGGTATTATGGATATATCTGGAAGCCCTATTTTTGATATGAAATTAGATAATCATTATGAAAAAGAAGATGAACAATATTGGTACGACCAAGAAATTCAACTAATGGGAGTAAGTTTTCAAAGTAATAATTTTGAAAAATATATCGTTCAAGTTAAGAATGACTTTAAGATAAGAGCACTTATAGATATCAACGGTGAAACTGAGGGGAAAGTTTTAGTTTTAATTAAACAAATTAAAAAAATGAAGACAAAGCAAGATAAGGATATGGCCATTATTAATGTAGAAGATATTAGTGGAATCCACAAACTAATGGTTTTTTATAAATCTTTTGATAATATTATAAATAATTTGAAAGAAAATAAATACTACATTTTAAGTGTTAAGCTTGGTTGAGATAAAAAATCTTTTGTGATTAATAAAATAGATAGGGAGATCTAAATGAAAAAAGCAGTAGTAATCGATGGTAACTCATTAACATATCGAGCTTTTTATGCAACGTATAAGCAGGCTGAATATGCAATTGAGCATGACATAATACCCAATAACGCAATTAGGTTAATGGCTTTAATGTGTTTTAAAATAATTGAAAATAAGAATTATGATTATGCACTAGTGGCTTTTGATAGCGTTGAAAAAACATTTCGTGCCAAACAATATGCACAATACAAAGCAGGCCGTAAAAAAATGCCAGATGCTTTAGTCCAACAATTACCAGTAATTAAAAAAGTTCTAGGTTATATGGGATTTCACATTATAGCAATCCCTGAAATTGAAGCTGATGATATTATTGGTTCATTTTGTAAAGTTATGTTTAATGAGAACATCTTTACAGATGTTTTTTCTTCTGATCAGGATATGCTTCAATTGGTGAATAAGATAACAAATGTAAATATTTTAAAAACAGGAGTATCAGATATTAAAGTTTATACAGATGATAACTTTCTTGAATTATATGATGGCTTACGTCCTAACCAAGTAATTGATTATAAGGGAATTGTCGGTGATAGTTCAGATAATTTACCCGGTGTAAAAGGCATAGGTAAAAAAACAGGTTTAAAATTAATTTTAAAATATGATAATTTAGAAAATATTATTAAACATAAAAGTGACTTATCAGATAATTTGAGAAATAAAATTGAACTAGCTAATGATGAACCATATTTATGTAAGGAATTAGCTACAATTAAAATTAATGTCTTGGATAATTCTAGTAGCAAAGACTATCTTTTTATACGGCCAAACTATAGTGCTTTAAGAGAAATTTTTATGGAATACAATATAAATAATTTGGGGAAATATTTAGAACCTGAGCAACCAACACTTTTTGATGGTGAAAATTAATGCCAGAACTACCAGAAGTACAAACTGTTATAAACTACTTAAACACTAAAGTTTTAAATAAAAAAATCACTCGTGTCAAAGTTTTTAAATCAAAAATGATTAAAAATTGTAGTGTTAATGATTTTGTCTTTTTTTTAGAAGGTGAAATCTTTGAAAGGATTGAAAGAGTAGGTAAGTATTTGATCTTTCATTTAACCCATCATAAAATTCTATGCGCCCATTTAAGAATGGAGGGTAAATTTCATTATCAGAAAAATGATGAATCATATGATAAAAAGCATGTTCACATGATAATTGATTTCGGGGATTATCAATTACGTTATCACGATACACGTCAATTTGGAACTTTTCATATTTTTAATGAAGAAAATTATATGGAATCAAAAATTCTACAAAAGCTTGCATTTGACCCTTTAAATTCAAAGTGTGATGGTAAATACATCAAAAGTCAAATCGGAAGTGTTAATCGAGCTATAAAGACAGCTATTCTAGATCAAACAAAAATATCCGGTATAGGTAATATTTATGCTGATGAAATTCTTTTTGCATGTAAATTATATCCGATGGCAATTGCTGCAAATTGTAAGCCTAGAGATTTCGATTGCATTGCAATTGAAGCGGAGCGTATTTTACGAGCTTCCATTGCAAAAAACGGTACCACTATTAATTCATTTCATTTTAGTAAATGACAAATTGGGTCGTTTCAGGAGTTTTTAGAAGTCCATAAAAGAGTAAATTTACCTTGTAAAGTTTGTGGCACAGAAATCGTTAAAACAAAAGTAAATGGGCGCGGCACATATTATTGTCCTAAATGTCAGAAACGGGGGAAATAACAATGATAATTTGTGTTACAGGTGTATCTGGCGCAGGGAAGTCAACTGCTTTAAAGATTATTAAGGATGAAGGTTTAGAAACATTTGAAATGGATAGATATATTCATGATATTTATAATTTCAATGAAATTGGCTACAATCTTATTAAAAAAACATTTGGAGTGCAATATGTTAATGAAATAAGCGTAGATCGTAAAAAATTAGGTAGGTTAGTCTTTAATAATGAGAAAGATTTATTATTATTAAACAATGTAATCCAACCCTTAATAATTAGTAAAATAGAAAAATTAGCAAAAAACAAGCTAATTTTTGTCGAATTAGCAATCTATTTGAACTATTTGGATGTTTTTAAACCATATTTTGATGAAGTCATACTAATTTGTGCTGAGCAATCTTTAATAACTAAAAATAATAAGAAAAAATTTGGACATGTTGGAAAGTTTCCCACAATCAATGTGGAAAACAGCATTAATCCTATAAAAACCCCATATATTGATACAAAACTAATTGTGAATAACACAGGAACATTGGAACAATTTAAGATTAATCTAAAAAAGATATTAGAAAATATTAATAAATCCATTTAAACTATATTTGTAACAAGCGAGTAATTATTGAATTAATTGCGCTTGAATTAAATTGCGTAAGGAGTGTTAAAATGTCTTATTATAAAAATCAGAAATATACTATTTCAACTAACTATGATTTTAATCCTAACATGGCAAGTTTGACGATGCTTTACACACCAATTATTGGTGCTAATGCTATTACGCTATATTCTTTTTTTGTGAGTGAAGCTAGACTTCAAAGCGAGCTACGCGGCATTTCATCAAATCATAGTAGAATTTTTGTGCAACTTCAAACTGGGCATAAAGAATTTAATGAAGTTAAAAAGAAACTTGAAGCGATAGGTTTAATGGAAACTTATATGGAAGAAACAAATAATGAAGTTAAATATATTTATGTTTTAAAGGAGCCTCAAAATTGAATTAATTTTACAACTAATGCAAAATTAAAACACTTGTTATCTGAGCGCATTGGGCAGAAGGAGTTCGATCGTCTAACATACACTTTTATGGATAAACGAATTCCAAAAACAGCCTTAAATATTACAATGCCATTTGATAAATTTTTTAATGATGATTCTATTAATGAAATAAATGTATTTGATTTTGATCGATTATATAATGATTTAATTAAACATACTAAATCAATTGTTTCTATTAAAGACGATGTTAAAGCCCTAATTGAAACTTACTTTAAAACATATCAATTAACATTTAATGAAATTCTTAATTGTTGTTTCCAATCAGTTGAACAAAATAAGTCTGGCTATATGGTTAACATTTTTTTATTGAACAATAAACTGAAGTTACTTATTGACTCTTCTAGCGTTATCGGGATTAAAGATACTATTAAAATTAATCGTAATGCAATGATCTTTTTTAGTAATTCTAAAATTGATAACATTCATTACATTATAAGTGATTACAAAAATATTAATAGTGAGCAATATCTTAGCTTGATACAAAAACTTTCACTTTCAGAAGAGGATCGTAAATTTATAGCTCAACTTAAGAAATCATATAAATTACCTGATTGTTTAATTAATGTTTTAATTGACTATAGTATTATGAAGAACAAAGGGCGTTTGGAATTAAATTATATTAAACGAATTGCTTTAAGTGTTAATCGTTTGGGAATTGACAATGTGGAATCAATAATTAATTACTTACGTGCCGCTAACAATAAGCAAAATTTAAAATTAGTTTCTGAACCTATAAAACCAATTCAAAAACCAATTCAAATAAATAGCAAAGCAAAAAACATTAATGCTAGCAATACAATTGAATGAGATTAGCGAGGTACAAAATGACCAAGCAAACACAAAATTTAAAAAACATAGCAGAGAAATCAAAGTTAAAACAACCTAAAAGTAAGGTTGTTAACTTTGCCGTTATTAAAGAAAATTTAACGAAGAAATATATAAAGCACCCTTATGTTAAGAAGTTAGGGATGACTGAAAAGGATGTGCGGAATCACATTGTAGACTTAAACCGCGTTATTATTTCTAATCAAAAATGTAATATTAACGATAATCAACCGTGTCCATTAAATGGTTACCACTATGAATTAGAAAAAAAAGATGATGATTATGTGATTGTTAATGTTCCATGTAAAAAAACTGTAGAACGTAATTTTATTAAAAACTACTATTTTCGAGATTTTGATAATGCATTATTAAAAAACCGAATGAATGCTGATTATATCGACAATTATGATTCGAGCAATAGGGGTGATTTAGCACTTTTAATGAAGCAAATTAAGAAAAATGAAAATAATAGAGGTTTCTATTTGCACGGTAGTTTTGGTATTGGTAAAACATATTTGATGGTTTGTCTAGCTAATGAATTGGCACACCTTAATCGATCAGTAGCTTTTATTATGATGGGTAGTTTTGTTTTGAAAATAAAACAATCGTTTGATCGAAGTGGCGAATTAAGTCAAATCGACTATATTGAAAAATTGAAAACAGTTAATGTTCTTTTTATAGATGAAATGGGTACCGAAACAGTCGGTCAATGGGTTCATAATGAATTTCTTTTCTCGATTTTGAACTATCGGTTGCAACATGATCTTTTAACAATTTTTATAAGTAATTTATCAATTACTGAATTGACTAAATATTATCAAACAGCACGTAGTAACAATAACTCTAAAAAATTATCTGCCACAACTGTTGCGCGTCTTATGAATCGGATCCAATCACTTAGTTATTATAATTACATAGAATTAAAAGGACCTGATGTTCGCCAACGTAATATTAAACGTCAAATAGCTAAGAAAGTAAAACCCAAATAGTGTAATGCTTACTAAAGTAGAACCACTAAAAATAGTGTCAATAAATTAGACACTATTTTTATTTAGCGATAGAACTTTAAATAATTATTATTAATTTTAAATATGTAATATAATTAATAATAATACAAGGTAACAATACGAGGTAATAGTATGATAATAAATGACATTAAAAAAAACTTGAAGGATGCTTTAAAAGCGCTTGGAATTAGCGTTGATATAAATTTTAATGTGGAAAAATCTAAAACATTAAAGCAAGGTGATTTTTCAAGTAATATAGCTTTGACATTAGCAAAACAAGAAAAACAAAATCCAATGACTTTAGCAGCCAACATTATTAAAAATTTAAATCAAAAAGATTATGCTAAAGTTGAAATTTCAAAACCTGGATTCATTAATTTTTTCCTAAACTCAAAAGTTAATAATCAATTAATTAATACGATTTTAAAAGAAGGCGATAAATTTGGCCAATTCCCGAAGAAAAAAACAAAATATAATGTGGAATATGTTTCTGCTAATCCAACAGGATATTTACATATCGGGCATGCTCGTAACGCTGTTTTAGGAGACACAATTACGGCATTATTAAAAACATATGGATATTCAGTTGTTACTGAATATGTTGTTAATGACTCAGGTAATCAAATGAATAAAATTGCAATGAGCACTTTATTACGTTACCAAGAATTATTTGGTAAAAAAATTGAAATGCCTGAAGATTCTTACCACGGGATTGAAGTAATAAGTATTGCCAAAGATTTAAAGCAAGAATTTGGAGATAAATATATTGATTTAAAATTAGATGAAAAAATGAATATTATTGATCAAAAAGCTAATTATGATATTCGTTGATTTGCTCGTGATAAAATGTTAGATATTATAAAAGACCATCTACATCAATTGGGAACTGATATTGAATTATATTTTTCAGAAACTGAGATTCATAAGAGCGGAGCTATTGATGAAGTTATTAAACGATTGGGTGATAATGCCTATGTTAAAGATGGTGCAACTTGATTACGATCAACTAAATTTGGGGATGATAAAGACCGTGTCATCATTAAATCAGATGGAGTACCCACTTATTTTGCTCCCGATATTGCATACCATGAAATAAAATTAAGACGTAATAAAGGTGTTGATAAGTTAATCAATATTTGAGGCGCTGACCACTTTAGTTACATCACGAGAATGACCAATGCTATGCTAGCGTTAGGATATCCAGAAGGAGTTTTAACCGTCGTTTGTATGCAAATGGTTAAATTAATTAAAGATGGAAAGGAATTTAAATTATCAAAACGAACAGGTAACTCATTACGATTAATTGATTTAGTTGATACAATAGGAAAAGACGCAGCACGTTGATTCTTAATTAGTCAAAGTCCTAATACTCATATTGAGCTAGACATTGATGTAGCAACTAAAAAAGATAATAACAACCCGATTTATTATGTGCAATATGCACATGCTCGAGCTAATCAAATTCTGTCTAAGGCTAAATATGATTCAACTTCTAAATTTGATTTATTAACTAACGATGGTGAACGTGAATTAATTGACTTGTTACACTATTATAAACATACAATAGAAGTAGCAACAAATAATTTAGAGCCAAATAAATTACCATTATATTTAACAACACTAGCTAAACAATTCCATAGTTATTATAGTTCTAACAAAATTATTAATCCTGAAAACAAAGTTTTATCACAACAAAGATACTACTTGGTTAAAGCTTGTAAACAAGTTATTGCTAACGGTCTTAAAATACTTGGAATTGAACCGATGGATAAAATGTAACTATCTACAAATTATTATATATACATCTTAAAGTATTCTTTTAAAGACATTATACTTTCTTGATTTTAAAGTGATAAAGTATGTATAAATCCTTAAAATGATGTATTATTTTTATGTAAGCAATATACACTTAAGGAGATATATAATGACAATAAAAGTAGCTATTAATGGTTTCGGAAGAATCGGTAGATTAACATTTCGTGCATTAATTAAAGATGGAAAGGGAGTAGAAGTAGTAGCAATTAATGATTTAACTGATTCTAAAACTCTAGCTCACTTATTAAAATATGATACAGCTCACGGAAAATTCGATGGAACTGTTGAAGCTGCAGATGGTGCTATCATTGTTAATGGTAAAAAAATTCCTATTTATGCAGAAAGAGATCCTAAAAATTTACCCTGAAAAAAACACAATGTAGATTTAGTTGTTGAATCAACTGGGATGTTTAGAACAAAAGAAAAAGCTCGTGCACATATCGAAGCTGGAGCCAAAAAAGTTCTTATTTCAGCTCCAGCTAAGGGTGATGTTAAAACAGTCGTTTTTAATGTCAACCACAAAGAACTAACAACAAATGACACTATTATTTCTGGAGCATCTTGTACAACTAATGCACTTGCACCAGCAATCAAAGTAATTCATGATAATTTTACAGTTATATCTGGATTAATGACTACCGTTCACTCATACACAGCTGACCAAAGAATTCAAGATGCGCCACATGCAGATTTAAGAAGAGCTCGTGCAGCGGCACAATCTATTATTCCTACAACAACTGGTGCAGCAGCGGCAATAGGTTTAGTTATGCCAGACTTAAAAGGTAAATTGGATGGTATAGCAATTCGTGTTCCAACTATTACGGGATCAATTGTAGATTTATCTTTAGAATTAAAAAAGCAACCAACAGCTCAAGAATTAAACACTGCTATTAAAAAAGCTGCTAACGATTCATTAGAATACTGCGAAGATCCGATTGTATCAACTGATGTTATTGGGCAGACTCACGGTTCAATCTTTGATTCATTAATGACTAAAGTATTAGAAGTTGATGGACACAAATCATATAAAGTATTTATGTGATACGATAATGAGTTTTCATATGTATGACAATTAGTTAGAACACTAAAATATTTTGCGAAATTATAAATTAAAATTTAAACCTAGGTAACTAGGTTTTTTTTATTTTAGTTTAAAAATAAGATATAATTTTAATATATGTTTTCGTTTAGGAGGAAAATATGAAATATAATAAAAAAGTAATGAAGGATATTGATTTTCAAGGTTTAACTGTCATAGCACGACTTGATTATAATGTTCCAATGAACGACGGCCATGTAAACGACACTACGAGAATTAGCGCAACAATCCCGACTTTGAATTATTTGTTAGACAAGGATTGCAAAATAGTGATTTTATCCCACTTAGGTAGAATTAAAAAACTTGAAGACAAGACAAACGGTGAAAAAAGTTTAGCTCCAGTCACAAAAGAATTAGCTAAATTAATAGGCGCAAAGGCAAATAGCGTTAAATTTGTGGATAGCAATGAGGGACCTAAGGTGGCTCAAGCAATTAAGGCAATGACTCCTAGAGATATTATCGTATTAGAAAACACTAGATATCAAGATATTGATAATAGCGGTAAAGTAATTAATCGTGAATCTAAAAACGAAGCTAAATTAGGTGCTTATTGAGCATCTTTAGGCGATGTTTTTGTAAACGACGCGTTCGGAACAGCTCACCGAGCTCATGCATCGAACGTGGGGATTGCAAAAAATGCTAAAATTTCATGTATTGGATTATTGATTGAAAAAGAATTAACTCAATTAGCTAGAGCTTGTGATGATTCAACAGGTAAAACAATTGCAATCTTAGGTGGCGCAAAAGTTTCAGATAAATTAAAAGTTATTAATACTTTATCTACGAAAGTAGACAAAATTTTAATCGGTGGTGGAATGACTTATACCTTTAATAAGGCTCGAGGTTACGATATCGGTAAATCTCTTTGTGAAGATGATATGATTGAAGAAGCAAAGCGTCTATTAAAGGAAAAGGGTGATAAATTAATTATTGCTAGCGATTCTATGTGTAACAAAGAATTTAAAGACGAACCGGGTGTTTTGAAAAATGGAATTGATGGATTTGGTGATTACATGGGATTAGATATTGGTAAAGAAACAATTAAAGCATTTAAAAAAGAAATATTAGGTCAAAAAGGTTTTTTTAAAGAGAAAATAGAGGGTGCTAAAACTATTTTATGAAATGGCCCGATGGGAGTTTTCGAAATGAAAAATTACCAAGAAGGTACAAAAAAAATATGTGAGTTCATTTCACAGGCAACTAAAAACGGAGCTTTTTCATTGATAGGCGGCGGAGATTCAGCTTCAGCTGCTAAGAAATTAGGTTATGAAAATGGTTTTAGTTTTATTTCAACTGGCGGTGGAGCATCATTAACTTATATGGAAAACGAAGTTTTACCTGGAATAGACGCGATTAGCGACTACGACGCTTCTATTAAAGCAACTAAAAAACAGGAGGTAAAATAATGACACCACACAATCAAGCAAAAAAGAACGAGATTGCAAAAATAGTATTAATGCCCGGTGACCCACTACGAGCTAAATATATGGCAGAAAAATTCTTAGAAACCCCCAAACTAGTTAATGAAGTTAGAGGTATGTATTGTTATACAGGTACCTATCAAGGTAAAGAAATTTCAATAATGGGTCACGGAATGGGAATTCCATCTATAGGAATTTATTCATACGAATTATATAAATTTTACGATGTTGAATTAATTATGAGAGTTGGTTCAACAGGAGCGTATAATGATAAAATAAGCGTTGGAGATGTTGTTGTTGTAGATGAATCATATAGTGAATCAACATTCGCTGATATGGTTGGGGCAAAAGTTAAAGATCATATTTTGAAAAGTACACCAGAAATTGTAGATTTAGTTTTAAATACAGCTAAGGAAATAAAAATTCCAGTTAAAAAAGTAAGATGTCATGCATCAGATTCTTTTTATGGAAAATATAAATTAGCAGAAACTATTAAAAGAACGAAATCAGATTGTGTTGATATGGAATCTTTCGGTTTATTTGCAAATGCTCAAATTTTAAATAAAAAAGCCATTACATTACTAACATGTAGTGATTCATTAGTGACAGGTGAATCGTTATCGGCAGAAGACCGTCAAAAAAGTTTTGCTGATATGTTTAAATTAGCTTTAGAAGCAGCAATTAAGTATTTAAAATAATTATAAATTTCCTATTTGTTTGGCGCAACCAAGAATAGGAAATTTCTACGCCCATTAAGGACAAGAAATATAATTTAGGATATTAATATTTAATAATTTATAGTATTACCAAGGAAATAATGAAATAATCTAAAAGTTTTTTATATAAAACTATGATATTTTATAACGATATTAATATTTTAAAGTAAAATTAATATATAAGTAAAAGTTATATATTAAATATACTAAGGAGCAATATAATGGCAATAATTGATGAAAGAAAACCAATGACAAAATCAGAAATAGTTGAGGAAGTGTCAGAAATGGTTAATTGTGAAAAGAAAGCAGTTAAAGATATTCTTGAAGCTTACAACCAACTTATTTTATTAGAACTTAAAAAGACTGGTGTAATTAGAATTGGTAATATTGGAAAAATGAAAGTAGTTGTTCGTAAGTCAAGAATTGCTAATAATCCAATCACAGGCGAAACGGTCGAAATACCATCTAAAAAAGTACCTAAGTTCACTTTTAGCAAAGGCGTTAAAGATTTTATCGCTGAACAAGAATAACTTTTAATCATATAAATTAATTATTTTTTTAATGGGATCAATAATATTTAAAATTCCTGGGAAAATTATTGTTAATTTTAAAGCGTTAGATTTAAATCATTCATAATCGATATGTTGTTTGTGCTCTGCATTTAACAACATTTTTATTTTGCCGATATTTACAAAATAAAATTCATCGAATTCAACAAAATAAATGATGAGAAAAGCAATGCCACTTAATAAGTCAACTTTTAGTAAATGCTCGTATTGATGCTTTTTAAGGCTAGATAAAGGGAAATTATGACCGACACATTGCTTTGCCTCAAAGTCAAAATAATAACCGTTATATAAGCCGTAATAGTCAGCTTGAGATTTTTGCTTTAAATAACCACTAACTTTATATTGGTCAGTTATTGCCTTTATGTGAATAGGTAAATTACGTTTAGAAATATAAGCAATATCATTATTTATATAATACATTAAGCTACGATTGATAATTGTTTCAAGATACATCCCTTTATTTGACTGATACATATTAGATTCTCCGTGATATTTTGTTTATATTAAAAGCTTCTCTAATTTATAATATTAGAAAAGCTAACGTTTAATCTTAATTTAATGTAAATAATATATCAATTTTTTTAGATCAACATTTTATTATCTATGAGGTTTGAAATAATACATCAGTCATTTTTAAGTAATTAAGAAAAATAGAAAATGAATTCATTTAATAATATTTACTACATAATATTTTATATAATTCATTGAATTTTATATAAAAAAATTGCTTTTAAAAAAGCAATTTAATAATAATATTTTTCAATAAATTTTTGTTGTTTAACAGCCATACTCTTCATTTCTTCATAAAAAAGTTGATCAATTAAAAGATAATCATATAAATTAATTAGTTGTTCTTTAGGAATACCTTTTAAACTATCGATTTCTGTATCGATTAAATAATTTCGAATAATATTATAAGTAGCAGCTTGTAAAGCGTACATTGATAAATAATCAAAAGGTAATTTTAGTTTAGAACCCACAAGTCTTTCTTGTAACATATAATAATCTCACGAATCATCACTACGATCATAACAAGTTTCAATTCCTTGGGTAAAAATATTAAAAAATTGTGCTCTTAGGGTTTCATCAGCTTCTAAACAATACTTAAAAATTTCTAAATAAGGTTGTTCAAAATTATTGAAAAAATCCAAGTTTTCGATATTTTGAGTTTTAAAGTATCATTGATAATGCTTAACCACATAATTTAAAGCCTCTGCTGGATTATTTAATTTACTCTTAGTAATATTATATAAAAAAGGGTCATTGCTCTTCAAATAGTTTTGTAAACTTTTAATGTCCATAATACGGTCCTCGATATCCTTAAAATCATATATTTATTTATACTATAATTATAACTTATGTTGACCTGTTACTCACAACTTTCATTTAAGTAAAAGCTAAAATATCCCAAATTATTAACTTTTTAGGTGTTATTGCCCTATCTATTAAATATCTTTAAGTAAAAATCAATAAAAAATATTATAATAATTTAATAAGAATTTAGGAGTGATGTTAATGGCTAACATATTTAATGCAAAAGATTTACGATCGGGACATACATTTGTTTTGAAGAATGGAATTTATCAAGTAATAGAAAATTCATTCAATAAAACAGCAATGCGTGAAGGGATAGTAAAGTGTAAAGTAAAAAATTTAAGAACGGGCTCAATTACAGTTGAGGTTTTAACCGGAATGAAATTAGAACAAGCTCCGATTGAAAATAAGAAAATGGTTTTTTCGTACATCGATGGAAGCAATTACGTCTTTATTGATAACGAAACATGGGAACAAGTTGAAATTCCTAAAAATAGAATTAAGTTTGAAATAAATTTTATTATAGAAGGTAGCGAAGTCAACATTATGCGTTATGGGGAAGAACTATTAGGAATCACTTTGCCTGATCAAGTTGCTATGCCGATTCGTGAAGCTGAAGAAGCTGTTCAAGGTAACACTGTTCAAAACGTTACAAAACGTGCATGATTAGTGACAGGATTTGAAATTCAAGTACCACAGTTTATTAAGTCTGGCGAAAAAGTATTGATTAGTACAGCGACTGGTAAGTATGTGGGGAGAAGTAATTAATGGATCGCCGTTTAACTATTACTAAGCATGGTAAAATAAGCATCACTGATGAAGCTATAATTAATTTTATCAAACAAAAATTACCAGATATTTTAGGTTTTAGCATTGATATCTTAAGCATTGATATTTCAATAATAGTTGATGATCAATACGATGTTACCTTAATTTTGAAACGAGATTACAATAACCAATCACTAAACGAAATTAAAATTATTCAAAAATGTTTGGAAAATTTATTATATTCACATATAGGAATTCATCCAGTTTCAGTTAATGTCGGAGTTTCAAAATAACTAATACTAAAATATTATTCAAAATATAAATTTGTTTTTTTTAGTTATTTTTTAACATAAAATCTTTTTTTATTATATATTTAATAGGTATATATTTATTAGCATTAATAAATATTAAATATTAGGAGGTTTATATGGCTGAAAAAGTAATCCCACAATGGGAGCAAAGAGTTGCACTCTTCAAATATATTTATGCTTGCCTAGTAGGTGAAATTGACGAAGAATCAATCGTCACAGAAGCGCATCAAAAGTCTAATTTTGATGCTGACCAAATGAAGGTTTTAGAATATTGAGTTGCTAATAACAAAACAATTTTAGTTATTCTAGGTAAACATTTGAATAAGACATGAACATGGAAACGCCTTTCATACATTGATCAAGCATTATTAATTGAGGCATATAGTGAATCAAAAACACTTGAAACACCTAAAGCGGTTTTAATTGATCAAACGATTATAACTGCACGTAAATATAGTAACGATGAAACATATAAATTTATTAATGCTATTTTAGATAAGGTTTTATAATGCAGCAATATTTTGTTAAAAAACTAGTTAATGACACATTTAGTTTCTTTGAACAAGATGTTATTCACATTCAAAAAGTAATGCGGATGAAACTACATGATAAGGTTATATGTGTTTTTAACAACCGTCGTTATTTATGCGAAATAATTAAACTCGAACCCTTGTTAGCTAAAATTAATGAAGAAATTAAATCTAACTATAATAGTAATATTTCAATAACTCTTTTTCAAGCGATCATTAAACCCAAACATTTTAATGATAGTATAATCAAAGCTACAGAAATGAATGTCACAAGAGCATATGGAGTTTATTTCAATAGAAGTCAGGCTAATCTTAAAATAAATAAAGAACGAACAATAAAAATTATTAAAGAAGCTGCCGAACAATCCAATCGAAACAATCTAATGGAATTTGATATAATTGAAAATTTCAACGAGATATTACCTTATTTCAAAAACCTTGATATGATTATTGTGCCATATGAAAATGAAAATGAGTTAAATCTTAATAATCTATTAAAAACATTAGACCCTCTTAAGCCAATTACAATAGGCATAATTATAGGACCTGAAGGTGGATTCGAAAGAAATGAAATCGCTACATTAAAAAAACATAAAGCTAAAATTGTTAAATTAACAAAAACAATTTTAAGAAGTGAAACGGCAGCGTTATATAGCATTGCTAATATCACAAATTGATTTATATAAGGAGCTAATATGAAAAATCGTTTTACTAATTATTTAATTATTGCAGCTAATATTATTACCTTTATAGGTTTAATTATTGCCTTTGCTATATTTTTACAACTAGACCAAGGTGGAGATAATAAAACAAATGATCAAGCACTTGCGGGCACAATGGTCATTGGGTATATTCCAATGATTGTTTGCTGCATTATCGCAACTATTTTTTTAGCTATTCACCAATTTTACACACTTAGAGAATTAAAATATCGTAGTTTTCATGTAGATCCTAAACTAGCGCGAGCTTATTATTATGCACCGCTTATTGTATTGATCAACATTATAATCTCTTTCTTATTATTCATTGTAATTGATGAAATAGGATTACAAAACTATGTCCCATCATTAGATTCGGACAAAAAATTAGCAATTCAATGGGTAAACAATAAAACATATGTCTTTATAGTAGCGATGCTTTTCAGTGGGCTTTCTGGACTTGTTAGCATTGGAATTGTAAGTTATATGCAATTAAAAATAGCGTACGATGTCGAAAGAAAGAAACAAGCTTATGAAAAACTACAAAAACCATTAGATGATCAGGTTTTAGCACTTGAACCAAAAGGTTCAAAGATTAGTTTAGCAATTATAAAAAAACAACGTGAAGCCGCTGAAACAAAAGCTTTACTAGATGTAATTTATACAAAAGAAGATAATTCCACTGGAACATCATCAGATAAGAATCATCCTGAAACCTCAACAACATCTAAAGCTCCATCTTCATCTTTAGCTAGCTCAGGGAATTTTGGTAATAATGAAAAATCTGACAAAGCCGTTTAAAACCACCTTATCTTCATTTGCAATCGTTACTCTAGGTTGTAAAGTTAATACATATGAATCCAATGTAATGCGTAACGATTTAATAGCTAATGGATTAATTGAAGTTGATTTTAAAACTAAAGCAGATGTTTATATTATTAATACATGTAGCGTTACAAATACAGCAGACTCTAAAAGTCGTAACATGATTCGCCGTGCAACACATTTAAATTCAAAAGCAATCGTTATTGTCGCAGGATGTTACAGTCAAGTCGAAAGTGCTGCGGTTGCTAAAATTGATGGCGTTGATATAATTATTGGTAATAAATATAAAAATGATATTAATCAATTAATAATAACATTTATGGAGCAAAATAAAATTCAGTTGATTAAAGTTGATAATCTTTTGTTGGACAAAGAATTTGAAAACAGTACTTTAGTAAATTTTGGCGAACGAACCCGCGCTTTTTTAAAAATACAAGATGGATGTAATTTCATGTGTTCATATTGTATTATTCCGTTTAGTCGCGGACGACAAAGAAGCAAACCACTAAATACCATTATTGAAGAAATTAAACAATTTATCAATTATGGTTATTGTGAAATTGTTTTAACTGGAGTAAACACTGCCGGTTATCTCGATGGTAACAATACTTTTTATGATTTATTAAAAACTATAAATACATTACCTGGTAAATTTAGAATCAGAATATCATCTGTTGAACCATTCCAAATTGACCATAAAATTGTTGATCTTATCTGCGATTATCCTCAGCGTTTTTGTCAACATTGACATATTTGTCTTCAATCTGGAAGCGACGCAGTACTTAAAGAAATGCATCGAAAATATGCAACTAATAAATTTAATGAACTAGTAAAATATATTTATTCTAAATCAAAATATGCAGCCATTACAACAGACTATATTGTTGGATTTCCAACAGAGACTTTAATTGATCATGAAAAATCTATGAATTTTTGCAAAGAAATAAAATTTATGGACATGCATGTTTTTCCATATAGTCCTCGCAAAAATACTGCTGCAGCACATTTTAAACAAATTGATGGATCTGAAATGAAACGGAGATTAAATGATGTCTTAAAAATGACAAAAGAATTGCAACGTAATTTTTATCAAAATCTAATAAATGAAAAAGTTGTCCTTGATGTTATTTTTGAAACATATGAAAATAATATCGCAATCGGACATAGCTCACAATTTGTTAAAGTTATGGTAATGACTACCAAAAAACCAACAAACGGGATACATCAAGTTATGCCAAATAAAATATTTGGCGATAAAATTATTGGGATTATTCAATAGCAATTAATGCGAAATGCAAAGTCAAACGTTGTATTTCGTATTAATTGTTTTAAGACAACAACTTGCAATTGGGTTGTTTAATAACAATTCATTTATACCATTTTAGGAGATGTTTGTTTAATTATATAAATGAAAACAAATCGGTTTGTTAATTATATAACTTTATATAATTACGATATATTAGTAGAACATAGAAATAAATATTTTTTATTTAAAAAATTAATTTAAAAAAACATTGACACTCAAATTTATCTATGTATAATAATATAGCGTAGTCCATAGGGTTAATACCTAGGGACTATGGAATGATCTTTGAAAACTAAATAGAATCCGTCAATTTTTGAGAGTTTGATCCTGGCTCAGGATTAACGCTGGCGGCATGCCTAATACATGCAAATTGAACGAAGTATTTAATACTTAGTGGTGAACGGGTGAGTAACACGTATCCAATCTACCTTGAAGTGGGGGATAACAAGTCGAAAGACTTGCTAATACCGCATAATAATATCTCTTGACATCGAGAGATATTTAAAGATCCGTATGGATCGCTTTTAGATGAGGGTGCGGCGTATCAGATAGTTGGTAAGGTAACGGCTTACCAAGTCAATGACGCGTAGCTGTGCTGAGAGGCAGAACAGCCACAATGGGACTGAGACACGGCCCATACTCCTACGGGAGGCAGCAGTAGGGAATTTTTCACAATGGGCGAAAGCCTGATGAAGCAATGCCGCGTGGACGATGAAGGTCATATTGATCGTAAAGTCCTTTTATGAGGGAAGAACAACTAAAATAGGAAATGATTTTAGTCTGACTGTACCTCTTGAATAAGTAACGGCTAACTATGTGCCAGCAGCCGCGGTAATACATAGGTTGCAAGCGTTATCCGGATTTACTGGGCGTAAAACGAGCGCGGACGGATTTATAAGTCTGGTGTGAAATACAGTTGCTCAACAACTGTTTGCATTAGAAACTGTAAGTCTAGAGTGTAGTAGGGAGTTCTGGAACTCCATGTGGAGCGGTGGAATGCGTAGATATATGGAAGAACACCAGTGGCGAAGGCGAGAACTTGGACTATCACTGACGTTTAGGCTCGAAAGTGTGGGGAGCAAATAGGATTAGATACCCTAGTAGTCCACACCGTAAACGATGGTTATTAAGTGTCGGCATGGATGTGTCGGTGCTGCAGCTAACGCATTAAATAACCTGCCTGGGTAGTACATTCGCAAGAATGAAACTCAAACGGAATTGACGGGGACCCGCACAAGTGGTGGAGCATGTTGCTTAATTTGACAATACACGTAGAACCTTACCTAGGTTTGACATCTTCTGCGAAGCTATAGAAATATAGTGGAGGTTAACAGAATGACAGGTGGTGCATGGTTGTCGTCAGCTCGTGTCGTGAGATGTTGGGTTAAGTCCCGCAACGAGCGCAACCCCTATCGTTAGTTATTTGATCTAACGAGACTGCTACTGCAAAGTAGAGGAAGGTGGGGATGACGTCAAATCCTCATGCCCTTTATATCTAGGGCTGCAAACGTGCTACAATGGTCGGTACAAACCGTCGCGAACCCGTAAGGGGGAGCCAATCGGACAAAGCCGATCTCAGTTCGGACAGAGGGCTGCAATTCGCCCTCTCGAAGTTGGAATCACTAGTAATCTCGAATCAGACATGTCGAGGTGAATACGTTCCCGGGTCTTGTACACACCGCCCGTCAAACTATGGGAGTTGGTAATATCTGAAACCGTATCGTTAACCGTAAGGAGGCATACGTCTAGGGTAGGATCGGTAACTAGAGTTAAGTCGTAACAAGGTATCCCTACGAGAACGTGGGGATGGATCACCTCCTTTCTTCGGAGTAAATTTATTTTACGCACATTACGTGTACTTTTTATTTCAAATCCAGCTTAGTCACTGCTATCCTTAAAATAGCAAACTATTCTGGTCGGATTCTATTTAGTTTTGAGAGAATTGTTCTCTCACATTACAATTTATTAATTATTTTGTAATGGAGATAGCTCTTTGAAAACTGAATATCATCAACAATCTTTCTGAATGATACTAATTTATTTTAGTATCAATCAATTACAAACAAACGTGAATGGTTCTATTTATAGGATCATTCAAATTTAAACCGAGTGACACTATTTTATAGTGTTATTCAAAACAAGAACCGAGTGATACTATTTATAGTATTATTCAAAAACCGAGTGATTCTATTTATAGGATTACTCAAAACTAAACAAATCTAAAGGATTTATAATAAGTTACTAAGAGCTTATGGTGAATGCCTTGGGACTGATAGGCGATGAAGGACGTGCTAATCTGCGATAAGCATCGGGGAGCTGATAAGAGGCTGTGATCCGGTGATTTCCGAATGGGGGAACCCAGCATATAGAAATATATGTTATTGTTAAGTGAATAAATAGCTTAATGAAGCAAGACCTGGTGAAGTGAAACATCTCAGTAGCCAGAGGAAAAGAAAACGAAGTGATTCCCTCAGTAGCGGCGAGCGAAAGGGGAACAGGCCAAACCGGATTACGATCCGGGGTTGTAGGACTGCAATATGGAAGTAGGTTGGATAGGAGAATTGGTTGGGAAGCCAAATCACAGAGGGTGAAAATCCCGTATCCGAAATCTAACTTATACCTAGCAGCATCCTGAGTAGGGCGGGACACGTGAAATCCTGTTTGAATCCACCCAGACCATTGGGTAAGCCTAAATACTAATCAGTCACCGATAGCGCATAGTACCGTGAGGGAACGGTGAAAAGAACCCAGAGATGGGAGTGAAATAGAACCTGAAACCATAAGCTTACAAGGTGTTAGAGCACATTAATGTGTGATAGCGTGCCTTTTGAAGTATGAGCCAGCGAGTTATTGTTGCATGCGAGGTTAAGTAGTAGATACGGAGCCGTAGGGAAACCGAGTCTTAATAGGGCGATTCAGTATGTAGCAATAGACGCGAAACGGTGTGATCTATCCATGAGCAGGTTGAAGGTAAAGTAACATTTACTGGAGGACCGAACCCACTTTCGTTGAAACGACAGGGGATGACTTGTGGATAGCGGTGAAATTCCAATCGAACTCCGTGATAGCTCGTTCTTGCCGAAATATTTTTAGGAATAGCGTTGAATTATGATAGTGTGGAGGTAAAGCACTGAATGTATGATGGCGTCATCTCGGCGTACTGAATATAATCAAACTCTGAATGCCATACTATTTACTTCAGCAGTCAGACAGTGGGGGATAAGCTTCATTGTCGCGAGGGAAACAGCCCAGACCATTAACTAAGGTCCCTAATATGTGCTAAGTGGAAAACGATGTTGAGATTCATAAACAGCAAGTATGTTGGCTTAGAAGCAGCCATCGTTTAAAGAGTGCGTAACAGCTCACTTGTCGAGAATCTCTGCGCGGAAGATGTAACGGGGCTAAGCATATAACCGAAGTTATGGATTGTATCAATTTTGATGCAGTGGTAGGCAAGCGTTGTATTTGGGGCGAAGGTAGACCGTGAGGACTACTGGACTGAATACTAGTGAGAATGCTGGCGTGAGTAACGAATGAGAGTGAGAATCTCTCAAGCCGATTGACTAAGGTTTCCTGGGCAAGGGTCGTCCACCCAGGGTAAGTCGGATCCTAAGGCGAGGCCGAAAGGCGTAGTCGATGGAAAACAGGTTAATATTCCTGTACCTACGTAGTAAGTGATGGAGTGACGGAGGAGGTTAATGTGGGCCGATTATCGGATTTCGGTTCAAGCATTGAGTTTTATAGGTTGGCAAATCCGCCTATTTTAAGAACAAGATGTTATAACGAGTGAACCCTACGGGTAGTAGCGAAGCTGCATATATCACACTTCCAAGAAAAGCTTCTAGCGTTAATTACTAAGTAGTCCGTACCGAGAACGAACACACGTGGTCAAGGAGAGAATCCTAAGGCTAGCGAGTAAACTACAGTTAAGGAACTCTGCAAATTCATCCCGTAAGTTAGCGAGAAGGGATGCTCATTGTAAAAGGTGAGCCGCAGTGAAGAGCGAGAGGGGACTGTTTAACAAAAACACAGCTTTATGCTAAGATGTAAGTCGATGTATATGAGGTGACACCTGCCCAATGCTATAAGGTTAAAGAAGAATGTCAAGAATAGTAATATTTTGAAGCTTTCGACTGAAGCCCTAGTGAATGGCGGCCGTAACTATAACGGTCCTAAGGTAGCGAAATTCCTTGTCGGGTAAATTCCGTCCCGCTTGAATGGTGTAACCATCTCTTGACTGTCTCGACTGTAGACTCGGTGAAATCCTGGTGAGGGTGAAGACGCCCTCTTGGCGTGATTGGACGGAAAGACCCCATGAAGCTTTACTGTAGCTTAATATTGGGAAATTCTATTATTTGTAGAGCATAGGTAGGAGACTTTGAAGTAGATTCGCTAGGATCTATGGAGTCGCCGTTGGAATACTACCCTTGTAATATAATTTCCCTAACCTGCAGCCGTGAATCCGGCTGAGGGACAGTGTTAGGTGGGCAGTTTGACTGGGGCGGTCGCCTCCCAAAATGTAACGGAGGCGCGCAATGGTACCCTCAGCACGGTTGGAAATCGTGTTTAGAGTGTAATGGTATAAGGGTGCTTGACTGTGAGACTTACAAGTCGAACAGGTAAGAAATTAGGTCATAGTGATCCGGTGGTTTCCGTATGGAAGGGCCATCGCTCAACGGATAAAAGCTACTCTGGGGATAACAGGCTGATAGTGCCCAAGAGTTCATATCGACGGCACTGTTTGGCACCTCGATGTCGACTCATCTCATCCTGGAGCTGAAGCAGGTTCCAAGGGTTCGGCTGTTCGCCGATTAAAGAGATACGTGAGTTGGGTTCAAACCGTCGTGAGACAGGTTGGTCCCTATCTGTCATGCCCGTAGGAAGATTGAGGAGAGCTGTTCCTAGTACGAGAGGACCGGAATGGAGACACCTCTTGTGATCCTGTTGTCGCGCCAGCGGCACTGCAGGGTAGCAACGTGTCGTACGGATAAACGCTGAAAGCATCTAAGCGTGAAGCCAACTTCAAGATTAATCTTCCCTCCCGAAAGGGGTAAGAATCGTTAAAGACTATAACGTTGATAGGTCGGATGTGTACGCACGGTGACGTGTTTAGCTAACCGATACTAATAATTCGAGGACTTATATAAATCCTTTGATATGTCTAAAAGATATGATGATATTTAGTTTTCAGAAAACTATCTTAAAGTGTGGTGACGATATCACAGTGGAAATACCCGTTCCCATCCCGAACACGGAAGTCAAGCACTGTCGAGCCGACTGTAGCCTTATGGTGAGATTAGGAAATTGCCGCGCAA
>JAACJV010000020.1 GCA_021378535.1 Ureaplasma sp. Hg1
TTTTGGTCACTTAGATGTGTATGGTTCAAGAAAATCATCGATTGATATACTATAATCATGAAGAGCTTTTTTTTGGGCTGCATCTCAGCTTGAAGCTGTACTCGGTAAAAGCATAATTGCATCAAGGTTATCAAAATCACCTGTTACTGGATTTCTAGTATATGGTAGTACACCAGCGATACCATTTGCTTTAATATCTTTAGTACTATCGCCATAAGCTGATTGGTTAGCATACATTTTAGATGATACGGTTTCAATATATGATGCTTGGCTTTCTACGTGTTGAAGTTCTAGTGAAGCTTCTAAATAATTTTTAATTGGATTTTGGAATTTTGTTTTAACTGAAAAAGATGAAGAAAATAAATTAGGATTAACAATTTCCAACTCACCGTCATCTTTTTTACCGTTATTATTAGTGTCAACATAATACGTTCCATTTGATTGTTTTTTTGCAAGACCTGCATTTGTTATACCGATTTTCGCACCCTTAGTATTAAGGCTATCTTTATCAGGCGTGAATGTATCTGATGTAAAAGCATATTGTAAAATGATTCGATCTAAATTTGCTGAAAAATAAGTCTTCATTGAATCTTGTATATTTAAACCAGTTGCATTATTATCGCTTGGTCAATATTTTTGTACTGCTCCACGTCAACGAATGGTATTGCCATTTTCAATCATTGCATTCTTAATCTTATCTTGCTTTGTCGTACCTTTAGTCGCTGCTTCTTTTACTTTAATATCACGGTCAATCGCAATAATATGAACACCTGCTTCATCTCTTGTAGCAATATAAGGATCCTTACTTGCTTGAAGTTGACTACCTATAGTCACAGTATCAGCAACTGAGGTGAAATCAGCATATTGTCTATTTTTTAAACCATCAGTTACTTCTGTTGGAAAAGTAAAATAACCATTACTAGTTTTTTTCGAAAGGAAGTTTTTCATAATCGCATCTTTTTGAAAACCAGCTTTAACATCACCAGGATTACTGAAGGTAGCATTGTTAGCTACGTAAGGGTTGTTAGATTTATCTTCTTTTACAAGCCCCAAGTCGTCATTGAATTTATACATTACAGCAGCAGCATATGGAGTATATAAATCATTAAAGATTGATGTTCCAGTTGCTACTAGTGAAGTTGATGAATCATCAGTCAACGCTTTAGGAAAACTAATTGCTCCAGTATCTGCGTTAATGTATTTATCACCACCACTAGTATTTATACCTTTATAAAATGCTGCATATTTGTCTGAAGCGTTAAGTGTTCCAGAAATTGGATTTTGTTTTGGGAAAACCTGGAATTTGTAAGAGCCATCTGTGCCGATAGTGTCTGGGGTTTCTATTGTATTAAAATAGCCAACATTAAATCAATCAGAAAAATCACCAGAAATTGGTGCAGTATCCTTAAAAAGAATCATTGAAGTTGGAATTGGCATATCTTGAGTAAGTCATTGGTTAAAAATATAATTAATCAAATTACTATATCCAGTATCAATTTGATACTCATTTGCACCTAATGTTTTAGGACTAAAAACAAAATTATTAGTACCATCGGTATGGCTAGCGTTAATGTTGTCCTTATCATTTACTGCAGTTTCAGATGGATTACTATTAATCGTACCATCTTTGTTTTCTAAACCTAAATAATCGCTTTCAAATAAACGAGTCGTAAAGTCATCTTTTAACTTGCTTGTCATTTGTTGATATTTTCAAGATCCTTCAGTTCCACCAGCAGCATCAAGTTCATCTTGTTGAAGATAAAATTCTCAATCAGCGCCACGATCGCTTTTATATTTTTTAACTAAATCATTGTATTGGTCATTAACGTCTTTAGTTCAAGTATCTCATTGGTCACTAATCCGGTTGCTAGTTTCATGTTTATATCAATTATATAAAACTGCATCAGTCATTGAATCTAGGACAGATTGTTGTCCTGTTTTAAGCATTAAAGTTTGTTTGGCAAATTTTTTAATTGCTGAATTATCAGCAAATTTATCATCATTACCAGTATTTGTTTTATTATCAATCAGTTCTTTGCTAACTGATGAACACCCAACTAAAGTTAGACCTGTTGCACCAATGATAGCAACTGCTAATCCTGCTGTAATAATTTTCTTTTTATGCATAAAATTCCTCTTTTCCAATGCTACTAAAATAAATAATGTGGTTGTATTTAAATAATATATACTATTAATAATACTATAAAATATATAAATTTGAATAATAATTTATTTTCATTATGAAAACAATATAAAAATGAGAATTTATTGCCTTAAAAATTTACGCTTATAAAAGATAAATATAGTTGAGAAATAAGTAACTACAGTTGGTTGATTTTATATATTGATTTAACTAGAACATCACTATTATTTTGATTATATAGGGTTTTAATTAACTGCTTTAAATTATTATGATTGGATGTTGGTATGTAAACGGCTTCTTAAAATGAAGCATGATATAATTTTAATATTATAATTGCTAAGTAACGAAGAGGAGAAATCGCTGAAATGAAATTTAATAAATATGCTTTTGATAAGTTATCTCAATTAGCATTCATTCTTTTCTTACATGCGATTGGTTCCATCGTTATTATTGTTTTATTTAACACCTTAGGATCAGATAATTCAGACTTGAAACAAGCTGCAACAATTGAAGAAGCGATTGGGATTGTTTCTTCAGCTTTAATGCTTCTAAAAGTCCACAAAGGGATTTATCCACGCTTTAAAGGCTTGATTATTGCGACAGCTATTTGTGGGGTTGTAGCACCACCAGCAAATTTAATATTATCGCTTATTTTAATTCGCAAAATTTATAAGGCCAAAACTAAAGCTTTAATTATGCCACCACCGGTGAATGATGATCCAGACGTTTTCGTCCCACCATCTTCAACTGATCAAAAAATAAATTTAAAGCAAAATGATTAAATTAATGGGTTAAAATAGTTGCATTATTATAAGGATAGAGAATGTCAATTAATTATCTTTATTTTAAAAATTAAGTTAGATTAATAATTTTAGTGCTATTATTTAAGTGCTTTAAAACTATATTATAATAACCTTTTTTGTTATTATACTAAGGAGTAAAAAAATGAAAAAAATAGCTATTAGTAATCTATGTGTCACAATTGAAGATAAAGAAATCCTTAAAAATTTAAATTTAACCATTGAAGCTGGCGATGTGATTGCTATTATCGGGCCAAATGGTCACGGTAAATCAACCCTTTTAAAAGCGATTATGGGACATTATGCGACCAAAGTTACTAAGGGAGACATTAAGGTTGATGGAAAATCAATTCTAAAATTACCAACAAATAAAAGAGCTAATTTAGGAATTTATTTAGCACATCAAAACCCACTTGAAATTAATGGTGTTGTCACAATTGATTTTCTTAAAACAGCAGTTAACGCTAATCGTGAGAAACCAATAAAATTATTTGAATTTTATAAAACAGTTAATGAAAATAGTGCCCAATTAAATATGTCGCAAGATCTTTTACAACGTTATTTAAACGAAGGTTTTAGTGGTGGTGAAAAAAAGAAAAATGAAATATTGCAAATGAATTTAACAAATCCTGATTTTATTTTATTAGATGAAATTGACTCTGGATTAGACGTAGATGCTTTAAAAACCATCGTTAAACAGTTAAAAGTCCAGGTAGCTGCTAAAAAAGCGATTGTTTATGTTAGCCATAATAATAAATTGTTTAACGAAGTAATTCCAAATAAGGTTGTCATCATTATCAATGGTACGATTGTTAAAACTGGTGATATTAGTTTAGCTCGTAAAATTGATAAAGAAGGTTATCATTTTTTAGAAAAAGAATTAAATATTAAAATTCATGATGTAAAACCACAAATGTTTGATGACATTGATTCCTTTGGGGCAATTTATCATGACAAATAATATAAATTACGAATTCCATTTAATCGATAATAACGTTAATTTTAATAAAAATTATGAAAATTATGAAGCAACTAAATTATTTTTTCTAGATGTTAATGATCAAGCTGAACAATTAGACATTAACATTAAGGTCAAAGAACATTCTTTTTGTGAAGTTTATTTAACAACTTTAAGTAGTAAATCTAAAAAAATTAATATTAATGTTGAGTGCATTGCTAACCATGCTAAAGTGTTATGCGTAGTCCGTGCGATTGCAATCGACGAAGCCCAGGTTCAAGTGTTTTGTAATGGAATCATTAATGCTAAATCAATAGAGAATGAAGTGGCACAAGACTTACGGACAGTTGTTATCGGAGCACAAGCTAAAATTATTGGTAAACCGCAATTAGTTATTAATTCAAATAATGTAATTGCGAGTCACACCTTAAACATCGGCGTGATAGATCAAGAAACAATTTTTTATTTAATGACCAAAGGTCTTAAAAAAATCGAAGCAATTAATTTAATTTTGAAAAGTTATTTTCAAGTGATTATTGATAATATTAAAGATGAAACAACAAAAATGGAAATAATACAATTAATAGATAATAAATGGGAAGTAATGAATAATGCAAAATTATAAAAAAGATTTTCCCTGGTTTAAAAATAATCCGGGATATACATATTTAGATAGTAGCGCAACAGCGCTAAAGCCGCAAATTGTAATTGATGAAATTGTTCGTTATTATAGTGAAGTTTCAATGAATTCACATAATAATGATTCACTTTTTACATACCAAACAAGCCAAAAAATAGATGAATGTCGCCATCAATTAGCGGTTTTTACTAATGCCCAAGATAGTGAAATCATATTCACATCAGGTGCGACTGAATCACTTAATTTGATTGCTAATGGAATCGGAGCTAATTTAAAAAAGGGCGATCAAATTATTATCACTTACTTAGAACACGCTTCTAATGTTTTACCGTGATATAAATTACGAGATGAAATTGGTGTGGAAATTATTTTTGCAGGTGAAAAATCTGAAATGCCGAGTATCTCAGATTTTAAGAAGGTAATTAATTCCAAAACCAAAGTTGTTGCTTTTCCATCTGGTAGCAATCTTTTAGGGACGACGCTTGATGAAGTAGCTTTAACTAAATATGTAAAATCATATAATGATAATATTTTTACAGTTGTAGATTGTACCCAGAGCATGCAACACCGACCAATTAATTTAGGTAACCCTAATATTGATTTTGCAGTTTGTAGTGCACATAAAATGTTTGGGCCAACAGGAATTGGAATGGCCTATTTAAAAAAGGAATTACAACCAAAGATAAATCCGCTCCGTTATGGTGGTGGCATGAATTTTGAAATTACTGAAAAGGGTTTTAGTTTTATGGAGGGACCTAGTAAATACGAAGGGGGAACTCCTAATCTTGCTGGTATTTTTGGGTGATCAGCAGCGATTAAATACTTCAATAGTATTGGTTATGACAAAATTCATAAACACGAGGTTGAATTAATTAAGTATTTAACACTAAAACTAAAGGAAATAGATGGCATTATAAATTACAATAATAATATTGTAGCACCAACATTAGCTTTTAACTTTAAGGATATATTTAGTCAGGATTTATCTGGCTATCTTGGTAACAAGAAAATTATTTGTCGGTCAGGTTTAAGTTGTGCTAAATTAATTTGCAACATCATTAAGACACCAGCTGTGGTTCGTGCTTCATTCTATATATATAATAATGAAGAGGATGTTGATAAATTAATTCAAGCTCTAAAAGATTATAAAAAAGGAGATGAATTTAATGGCATTATCTAAAGAACCAACTATGTTGCGAGCTATTATAATGGATCATTATGAAAACCCTACACATAAGAAAATTAACGACATCAAGGTTGATGAATATAAACACTATCATAATAAAAGTGAATCATGTATTGATGATTTAACCGTATATCTAAAAAGTGAAAAGGACGTTATTGTTGATGTGCGATTCGATGGAATCGGTTGTGCTATTAGTACATCATCAACTGATATTATGGCAGATTTAATTACTGGTAAAACTATAAATGAAGCAAAAAGTATTATTAATAATTATATTAAAATGATTTTGGGCGAACCATATGACGAAACTAACTTGGAAGAATTAATTGCTTTTTATCAAATTAATAAACAAGCAAACAGAATCAAATGTGCCAAAATTGGAACAAGTGCACTTGCAGAAATTTTGGATGGTAAAACTAATGAAAACTAAACCAAAAACAAATGTTGAACAAGAATATGATTACGGTTTCCATGACCAAAAAAAAGCAGTTTTTGAAACAGGCAAAGGTTTAAGTGAAGATATTATTAGAACAATTTCAAAGATTAAAAAAGAGCCATCATGGATGCTTGATATTCGTTTGAAAGCTTATCATAAATTTCTAGAATTAAATAATCCTAAGTGGGGTCCAAATTTAGATTTTATTAACTTTGATGATTATATTTATTATGTTAAACCATCTGAAAAAGTTGCAACGTCGTGAACTGATGTTCCAGATGATATTAAAAATACCTTTAAAAAATTAGGTATCCCTGAAGCTGAAGCAAAATATCTTAATGGTGTTGCTACCCAATATGATTCAGAAGTGGTTTATCACTCGATGATCAAAGAATTAGAAGATCAAAATGTTATCTTCACTGATACTGATACTGCGCTACAAAAATATCCCGAAATTTTTAAAAAATATTTTGGTAAATTAGTGCCGTACACCGACAACAAATATGCTGCTCTAAATACAGCGGTTTGATCTGGCGGTTCATTTGTTTATATCCCTAAAGGAGTACATCTAAAAAAACCAATTCAGTCTTACTTCCGCATTAATGCTCAAAGCGCAGGGCAATTCGAAAGAACAATGATTATCGTTGAAGAAGGTGCAAGTGTGCATTATGTTGAAGGATGTACTGCTCCAGTTTATAGCACAAATAACCTTCATGCTGCAGTTGTTGAAGTTTATGTTCAAAAGGATGCAAATTGTCGTTATACAACAATCCAGAATTGATCTAATAATGTTTTAAATCTAGTTACCAAACGTTGTCTTATAAAAGAAAATGCTAATATGTCCTGAATTGACGGTAATATAGGAGCTAAACTAAACATGAAATATCCATGTTCTATTTTAGCTGGTGCCCATGCTACTAGTGATTGCATTAGTATCGCGGTTGCCAAGCAAGGTGTTACTCAAGATGCTGGTGCCAAGATGATTCATCTAGCGCCTTATACTAAATCTAAAATTATTTCCAAGGGAGTAAGTTATGGTAATGGTGACAACCGTTTCCGTGGTTTAGTAAAGATTGCTCCTAGTGCGCATCATAGTCACAGCTTTGTTGAATGCGATACCTTATTAATTGATAGCGAAAGTCGTTCTGATACAATCCCAACCGAGGAAGTTTATAATAATACGTCAACTTTAAACCACGAAGCCAAAATCACTAAAATAAGTGAAGAACAATTATTTTATTTAATGAGCAAAGGAATTGCCCAAGATAAAGCTGAGCAATTAATTGTGATGGGTTTTTTAGAAGTATTTGCTAAGGAATTACCAATGGAATATGCGGTTGAATTAAATCGTTTAATTAAACTAGATATGAGTGGATCTGTTGGTTAAATAATAAAATTAGTACTAATATGCTCATACATATACGCATATATATTATAATTAAATCAGTAATAATACGGGGGATTTATCAATATGCATATAAATAATAAAGCTAAAATTGGCTTAGCTATAACGCTTAGTGTTATCATTCCTATTTTAACACTTCCGTTTGTTTCAACAAATCAATTAAATAATGTAAATCAAGCAGTAATAAGTAATAATAGTTTAGAAAGTAATGTTACTACATCAAGTACAATACCGCTAGATTCAAATAGTAGTCAAACATTCTATCCGATAGCGACAGCCTCACTTGCTACTTGAGCGACATTCAATACCGTGCACAAAGATTCTGTAATTATTAATTCTAAAACATTAGGGTCAGGAATTATAGCTCCCGTAAGTATAACTGATATCGCTAAAGCAAACGGACCTTATCAATTTGTTTTTTATAATAATAAAAACGGGTCACTTGATTATAATTACAATTTAACTAAAGATAGTAACATTTTTCAAATAAGGGCTAATCAATATTTACTTGATTATTTTGTTAATGGTGATTACTTTTATGTAATAGTAATTGAAAATGATGCTCAAACGATTAATTTTAATTGTTTTAATTTAGATACCGGAGTCTATGATAATAGTAGAAGCTTTCAAAATAAATTTGATGAACCAATATCATCAGCGAGTCCCGACAGTGGTGAAATTGCTCGTAGCAAAACTTTATTCGCTACTGGTGGTGCCACTTATGAAGACCCGAATACTTACCTTATTGCAACTGGTGTTGTACATTCGTCTAGTAATATAGAACAAGAGAAATTGTATGCTTTCGATTTATCTACATCAAAACTTTTAGCGACAAGTGTATTTTTCAATGCTCCCTATACCCTAGATAAAAATACGAGCGTGGAAATACCAATCGGATTAGTGGAATATAACGGTGAGATTATTATTTATAGTTATGCATGGACATGATTCAACATGTCATCTATCACTTTAAGCTTTGATCCTAACAAAAAAGGAAGTGATATGTTTGCATTAACAGGAACGTGGCAGGGCGATACTGACAACATGGCTTGAGCCCCGCCTATCAACCAAACTATTTGATGGACCTTTTTAAATGGCGGGGGTATATCTAGTGGTCAGCTTAGAACTTTTATGATTCCCATTAATAAAACAGAATTTTATAGTTTTTTTTATTTAGTTAACCCAGCTGACCAAAGGGAACATCGGACTGGGAAACAAACTATTCCTCCTTCAAATTGGTTATCAGTGGCAAAATTAGACACGAACCATAAGGATAGATGGAATGGTGATTATAATAATAAGGAAGATCCTGGTTTATTCTATAAATGGATTAGTTTAAACACATTAGTTGGTAGTGCAAAAGGATTTGGCGGAACTGACCATACATATTCAAGCATTGGATATAGTGACGATGCTTTATACGTTGAAGAAATAGCTGGTCAAGTTGCTAACAAGGATCCGACTAAAGCGAAACAAGATGTGTATCGAATTTATGAAATTCCACCAACATCATCAGATAAAAACATTACTACAATAGATGATATTTTCGGAACCCAAGCGCAGCTTGCAAGTAGAGATAAAACAAGAATCAATGATTCTAATAAAAATTATATGTACACTTCGACCATCGGAATGGTAGATGAAAACGGAAGTCCCATAATAGCAAATCCACGTATGTTAGTAACAGATACCGGCGGAGCTGTTGTATATGATTTAAACAAGATTTGTGCACCAACTATTAACGAATATCAGGTAGGTAAATCAAATAAAACGTACAAAGATCCAATTGATCAAAAATCTTCTAACTTAGTTTCAACGCTTTATAATTATCAACCAGGAAATAAAATACCTAGTTTCAATGATATATTAGATGGTGCCATATTTAATAATGTTATCAATGAGAATAAATTCAATAACAAATATAGTCGCAATGTGTCAACTGATGATATTGAAAAGGTATTCAATTCTGAAATAAGCGAGGTTAATAAAGCATATATTGGAAATGCAAACATTGAAATTGATAATTTAAATGTTAAGAGCAAAGATTTCTTCACAGGCACATTGGATTATTCATATAGTGTAACTGGTGCTGATGCTTGAACTAACACTGGTGCTTATGAAGATTATAGTGTTAGCCAAGATGTGTTCTTGTTTGATTGAGAAGTAGCAGGCAGTATCATTGGAGCGGGAATATTTCTAATCTTACTTCTAGCATCATTAGGCGGATATTACTATAATAAGAAAAAGAAGGCTAAAAGACCATTTCGCTCACACCGTGGGGGCGTTCAAATACAAAAGTATAAATCAAAACCACATACTAACTCAAGAAGTTCAAATTCACGAAACCGAAGTTCTACAAACAAATCAAGTAGTAGACGTAGATAAGTATTAATTATTTTACCTAGAGTATAATTATCAATAATAAAAAATAGCAAATATAATATTTGCTATTTTTTATCGTTTTTTATAAAATTAGAAGAAATGAAATAGCAAAAATACGACATAAAATTAGCAAAACGCTTTATATATATATATATATATGAGAAAATAATATTAATTAAACAATAAGGATGCATCAATTATGAATATTAATAAAATTAAAAAAGCTAGTTTAGCTATAACATTTAGTTTTCTTGTTCCGCTTTTAGTTTTACCATTAGCTATCACAAATAAAACTAATAATATCAATCAATCAAATAATGCAAATCAAGCAGTTATAAGTAATAATGGTTTAGAAAGTGACGTTTCTACATCAAGCACTATACCACTAGATTCAAATAGTACCCAAACATTCTATCCAATAGCGACAGCCTCACTTGCTACTTGAGCGACTTTCAACACAGTCCATAAAGACTCTGTGATTGTTAATTCTAAAACTTTAGGATCAGGAATTATAGCTCCAGTAAGCACCACAGATATTTCTAAAGGAACTGATCCAAAACATCCCGAATTAAATGGACCTTATCAATTTGTTTTCTATAATAATGATAACGGGTCACTTGACTATAATTATAATTTAACTAAAGACGGAAAAACCTTCCAAATAGGGTTTGACCAATATTTGCTCGATTATTTTGTGAACGGCGATTACTTTTATGTACTTGTAATCCAAAACGATGTTCAAACAATTAATTTCAATTGTTTCAATTTAGGAACAGGAGTCTATGATACAACTAGAAGTTTTCAAAACAAATTTGATGAGTCACTTCATTCAGGAAATTCTGATAGCTTTGATGTTAACCGTAGTAAAACTTTACTTATTGCGGGCGCAAGTTCTTATGAAGACCCAAATAATTACTTTATAGTAGTTAATAGTACATCTAATAAAATAGAACAAGAGAAATTATATGCTTTCGATTTATCAAGTTCAAAACTTTTAGGGGAAAGCTTACATTTTGACGTACCCAACGCTTCATATAAACTTATTGAATTACCATTTGGAATAGTGGAGTATAACGGTGAACTTATTATTTATTATTTTTCGTGAAATTTTTGAGATATATCAACCACAACTTATTCTTATGATTCCAATAAAAAAGGGAGTGATATGTTTACACAAACAGCAATCTGAAGTGGACCACAAGATAGTAGTGAAACATGAGCCCCTCCTAAGAATGAACGAATTTATTGGTTATTTTTGAATGGCGGTGGTGTAAGTCCTAGTCAACTTAGAACTTTTATGATTCCAATTAATAAAACTGAATTTTATAGTTTTTTTTATATAGCAAATCCTGCTGACCAAAGAAGCCATGAAAGTTCAAGCCAAACAGTTTGCCCGTCAAACTGGTTAGCAACCGCAAAACTAGATACAAACCATAAAGATCGATGAAATGGTGATTATGGCAACAAGGAAGACCCTAGTTTATTTTTTAAATGGATTAGTTTAAACACATTGGTTGGTAGTGCAAAAGGATTTGGAGGAGTTGATCATACATATTCAAGTATTGGATATAGTAACGATACTCTATATGTTGAGGAAATAGCTGGACAGGTTGCTAATAAGGATCCGACTAAACCGAAACAAGATGTGTATCGAATTTATGAAATTCCAGCAACATCATCAGATAAAAACATAACTACAATAGACGATATTTTCGGAACCCAAGCCCAGCTTGCAAGTGGGGCTAAAACAAGAATCAATGATTCTAATAAAAATTATATGTACACTTCAACCATCGGAATGGTAGATGAAAACGGAAGTCCATTAATAGCGAATCCGAGGATGATGGTAACAGATACCGGCGGAGCTGTTATATATGATTTAAACAAAATTTGTGCACCAACTATTAACGAATACCAAGTTGCTAAATCAAATAAAACATATAAAGATCCGATTGATCAAAAATCTTCTAACTTAGTTTCAACGCTTTATAATTACCAACCAGGAAATAACGTTCCCAGCTTCAATGATATATTAGATGGAGCCATATTTAATAATGTTATCAATGAATATAAATTCAATAACAAATATAGTCGCAATGTATCAACCGATGATATTGAAAAGGTATTCAATTCTGAAATAAGCGAGGTTAATAAAGCATATGCTGGAAATACAAACATTGAAATTGATAATTTAAATGTTAAGAGCAAAGATTTCTTCACAGGTACATTGGATTATTCATATAGTGTAACTGGTGCTGATGCTTGAAGTAACACTGGCGCTTATGAAGATTATAGCGTTAGCCAAGATGTGTTCTTGTTTGATTGAGAAGTAGCAGGCAGCATCATTGGAGTGGGAATATTTCTAATCTTACTTCTAGCATCATTAGGTGGATATTACTATAATAAGAAAAAGAAAGCTAAAAGACCATCTCGTAATTTACGTAGCGGACGCAGTGGTAAATCACCAGGGCATAGATCAAAGCCATACACTAACTCAAGAAGTTCAAATTCACGAAACCGAAGTTCTACAAACAAATCAAGTAGTAGACGTAGATAAGTATTAAATATTAATATTAAAAAGTAGTAAATCAAGTATTTACTATTTTTACTTACCTTACAATATGTTATATAATTAACGTTTATTCTAACTTTTATAAAACTAAAGTTTTATAAAATATTTTTTAAAGTTTAAAAATATTAATAATATTGTAGAATATTATTAATGAAATTGAGGAAATTATTATGAAAAAATTTGAACGAATTGTTTTACGTAGTGAAAACTTTGCGGATTGATATACAAGCGTGATTGATAATGCTAAATTAATTAAATATGGTTCAATCAAGGGAACCATGGTTTTTCAACCTAACGGTTGAGCTATTTGAGAATCAATTAAGCAAATTATTGATAAAGAATTTGCTAAAATTGGAGTTCAAAATGTTAGTTTACCATTATTAATTCCCTATGAAGAATTTGCAAAAGAAAAAGAACATATAAAAGGTTTTGCACCAGAATTATATATGGTTACAAAAATCGGGGAAAAAACCTTGGAGAAACCTTATGTGATTCGCCCGACAAGTGAAATTAGTTTTTGTAATTATTTTAGTGCAATTACTAATAGCCATAAAGATTTACCTTATAAATTTAATCAATGATGTAGTGTTATGCGAGCAGAAAAAACAACCCGACCGTTTCTTCGTAATAGTGAATTTCACTGGCAGGAGTTGCATTCAATTCATACGACTAAGCAAGAAGCATATGAATTTAGCAAAATATTAATAAACTTATATAATGATTTCATTAATCAATATTTATGCATTCCAACAATAATGGGTGAAAAAACTGTTGGGGAACGTTTTGCTGGGGCTAGCAATACCTTTACAATAGAAGCTCTAATGCAAGATGGACAAGTTTTGCAATGTGGAACTGCGCATTATTTAGACCAATCATTTGCTAAACCATATAATATTAAATTTCAAAATAAAGAAAACAAATTTAGTTACGCATATCAAACGTCAGCGGGTGTTTCCACTCGTTTAATTGGAGCCTTAATCATGGTTCATGCCGATGACAAAGGATTGATTTTACCGCCATTAATGGCACCAACCCAAATCGTCATTATCCCAGTTTTACCTGAGAAAAATATCAAGGTTAAACAAGTCACAAGTCAAGTGGCTAAAAGCTTAGAACAATTTCGTATTAAAGTTGATGCTAGTGATAAAGGTCTAGGTTTTAAAGCTGCTAATCATGAAATCGCTGGTACACCAATCCAAATCCATATTGGTCCCAAAGATATCGAACAAAATCAAGTTGTTATTAGTCGCCGTGATACCGGTGAAAAAAAATATGTTCCACTTGATGAAATTTATGATGAAGTTAATCAATTATTAGTTGATATTAAAAACAACATATACAAACGGGCTAAATTACAATTAGATAACAGTATTGTTAAGGTCGATTCAATTGAAACTTTAAAAGCAGCAATTGAAGATAAAAAAATGGCTACTGCTTATTGGGCTGGAACAGCTGAAGACGAAGCTAAATTAAAACAAATGACTGGAATAACACCACGTTGTGTTATCAAGGATAACGTTAGTGGAAAATGCTTTTTTACGAATTCTAAAGCAACGCAATTAGTAGTTTTCGGACGAGCTTATTAGCTCGTTTTTTTAATCTTTTTAAGATTTTAACATTTGTCCTTGTTAGCTGTAAATGGAGGTAAATAAATGGAAAATTCATTTAAAAGTAATTGCATTTTAATTCAAAAAATCTTTACTAAATATATAATCATAAAATTACAATATAATAATCAAAAGGCGCTAGAACTACTAAATCACGATTTTCAAGAAATAATGATTGTGACCCCATATGATCTTGCTTTCATAAATTATATTGAAAATATTTTAAACCATCTTTCACTACAATCACAAAAAATTATAATTGCAATTTATATTAATAAACAAAATTATAATCACCTACCATACAGCACTTCTAATTTTTATTTTAAAAAAAGAAAAGCAATCGAAGAATTTATTAATTACTTTTATTAAATGGAATATTACATTCATGAAGTTAAGGAAGAGTATGGGTTTAATGCTTGTAAAGTATCAAACATTAATACAGCGGTTGAAATCAATGATAATTTTTGAACTATTAATACTGATTTTGAAATAAGCGGCAATTTTAATTTACCTGATCAATTAATCAACATTAATTATGTAACAAGTTTTGCTAAAATTAGTAATATCCCTTGTTTACAAACAACCGTTTGTAAAAGTAATGATTTAAATATTTTTAAATACCATAGTAGCTATTTAATTAGCACTAATGAATATGATTATTTTAATGATCCAATCTATCAACAATTTATTAATTTTAGTACTTATTTTACTTTTAATACCGCATTAGCTAGCCAGTATGATATTGATGATAGCAAAAAATCTGATAGTGATTTTATTACAGATATTGAAAGTACACTTTATGATCAAAAATTTAGATATAGTGATATTACAATGATTGAAGATAATATCTATGAAATCAATGTTATTGAACAACTAAACAATAACAACAACAAAATTGCTACCATAAATTATCAAGCTCCATTACTATTAAAACTAGATAATTTTAATGTTATTCATGACTTATTTAATTTAAGTAGTGCAACTTCATTTAATGTTACAGATGTAAAAGGGCAATTTCATTTTTATTTGAACAACGATTTAAATCGCTACATCACATATGACTATCATGATAGTCATAAATATTTGAATATCAATAAATTAGATTATCAAATAGTTAAAAATATTATTATTCAAAACGATGGTTTTATGAAGATAGCAAAAGAGAATGGTTTAGCTAGTACACTCGCTGGTGTTGGTGATTATGAATTAGAATTTGAACTTGAAATTAGTAACGTTAAACAACATATTGAAATTAGAAATAACTTTAGCTATGTTGATGATTTATTTAATGACAAGCAAATTAGTTTTAATGTTGTTAAGAAAAACTTTAATGATTTAAATAATATGATTGCAGTTTATAATAATGATTAATCAATTAGTTTCGTTAAAAACCCCTATTTATGAACAGTATGATAACATGAAAATTTGTTCAAAATTAGTGTTAGATTTAGATAAAGATATGGATATTCCAAGTGGGTGTTTATCATTAGATTACATTTATAAATTTGGAGAAATTGATAATGTGCCACTTATGCGATTAGAAAATGATAATGAAGATAATTATGTTTTTTTAGCTTATTTCTATATTAACAAAAATGAATTTCCTTATTTTAATGAACAAAATGATAATGACCAATTTGTTTGTAATTATCACTTCCACTTTAACCGGGACTACATTAGTGATGATTATGATTTTGGCGATGATGTTTCAGACCGCGATATTAGCTTATTTATTACTGAGTTTGAACGTCTTCAATCTAGTGAAGCATATAGTTATACCAATAGTCAAACAATCGATGATTATCAAGGTGAGATTAACATTAATAGTAATTTAGAAGAATACAATGAGCCAATCAAAATTTATTACAATTGCATGAACTATGATAATCTAGCACCGACTCATAATGTCAAACATATTGCATCATTTCAGGCTGAACCAGGATTACTTTTTAATATCAGTAATATCAACTATCAAATAAATTATGAAAATTTAGTTAGTGAAGAACAACAAACAATTAAACATCATTCTAATAAAGTTTATACAAACTTGAATGCATTCAAGTTAGATTTAGATTTCAATACTTTATATAATTACAAAACCGGAGATTTTATAATTAAGGATGATGGAATTGATGGTTTTTATAGCCCGTGAAAAACAAAAATTGACTATTTAATTTCATTTGAACTTTCTTGCAAAGGAACATTACGTACCATAATAATTAAGCATAATATTAATTATACATCAGATCTTTGAGGTGAAAACGGGCTCTATAAATTCTATAGTAACTCTAAAAATTTTGACCAAATTGAACTATTTAAGGAGATTTAAAAATGACAAGTAAGCGAATGACAACAATTATTTCTTGTGTTCTAGCAGGGATTTTAGGATGTGCCGCTATTACCACGGCTCTTGTAATAAGTTATGGCGAAAACACTTCAAAAACTGTTATTAATAAAGATGATAACATCCATGAAAAAGAGGGAATGCAAAGAGTTAATTTGGCAACATCTTTTTACAATAGTGAAGCATTAAAAGATATCACCAATTATCTTAGTGCTATCGCCAACGATACTAAGATTGTTTTTGATGTCCATTCTATTAATAATAAACTCGAAACACTTTGCAAGGATATTATCTTGCAACAAGATCAATTCAAAAATAAAACTAGCGAATTAATAAGTAATATTCATTATCTTTTAAATGATGATGAAATGCTGCTTGATTTAGATATTGTTTGATGATTCGGTACAAAAAATAATTATAATGATACAATAAATAAGTATTATGACGAAGTTGAAATAGCTTTAGTTAATAATTACATTTAAAGGAGATATTATGAAATCATTAGATATTATTTTAGAAGTAGCCCAACAAAACAATATTAAGTTAAACAAAAATAATCTTGATGCTACTTTGAAGGAAATCGGTATTGATTCATTGGCAACGATGGATTTAATTATCAAGATTGAAGAAAAAATTAATGTTCAGTTAGATGACAATATATTAATGGAAATTAAAACTCTAAAACAACTTGCAAATGCTTTTGATAATGCAAAAAAATAAATAAATCTTGATAATTGCAAGTTTATTTATATAATCATTAGTGGATAGGGGTGTAGTTTAATTGGTAGAACTACGGACTTCAAATCCGTGTGTTGTGGGTTCAAGTCCTGCCACCCCTGCCATTTTATAACAAAAGTCGCTTTAATAGCGACTTTTTTATTTACTCTTATTACTTAGAATATCAGCTTTAATAGCATTGATTTTCTTAATATCTCCAATGATATAAATACGATCCATTTTTTGGATAACGTAATCCTTTAAGTTGAAAATAGTTGATGAATTAGGCTTACTATTTTTAATTGCAATAACTTTATAATCCACGGCCTTATTAAGTGTCTCAACTGACGAACCAATAATTTTTTCATCACGGACAACTAAACTAAAGATTACATAATCAAAACCTGTTCGATAAATATTAAATCCTTTATTTGCCACTTGGAAGGCAACTTGTTCACCAGCACGTTCTTCAGGAATAACAACTGTTTTAACACCTAGCGTTTTTAAAACATTCTTATGTGTATTGTTTTTTGCTTTAGCAGAAATTTCTTTAATACCCAATTCTCCTAATACAGCACAAGTCATAATTGATTCTTCAATATTACTCATGGCAACAATAACATGTGCAGCTGATTTAATATCAGTTTCAATTAATGCGTCTTTATCTGTTGCATCAAGAATATAATATTTATGGAAACCTTCTCCCATATTTTTATTAATTAATTCTTCTGACATATCAATTACAACAACCTTTCAATTGTTGTTTAATAATTTTTTAGCAGCGCTTAAACCAAAACGGCCTAAACCTATAATAAATACTGTATCTTTTTGCATAATTTACCTCTCTTAAAAAAACAAATGATTATTATAATTTAAACATATTTATATAATATATGTATAATAAAGATTATATAATTTATAATATGTCTTGAATTTAATTTGACGTCCGGGAGTAAAGCGAATGAAAGCAAAAGATTTTTCTAAAAAAATTTCCAAAAAGTTTAAAAAGTTTGGGAATAAAAAATTAAATCCTAAATTGTCCTTATTAGTACACACTCCCCATTTTTTGAAAACTATTTTTTGAAAAACAACTACCCGGAAATTATTTACAATATATTTTATTATTCTTTTATTAGGCTCAGCTTTATTGTATACGCCTATTTCCTTTAATAACTTTTATGAAAATGGTGTCAATTATATATGATCTAATGGTGGATATTTTCAATTACATTATAATAAATTGGTCGTGGATGCTTCTTCAGATATTTCATCTGGCGGCATTGTCAACGTCGCCCATTTAGTTGACACAACTGTTAACTTTTCATTTATAGATGCAATGTTTACAGCCTTTAGTGGATTTAGTGATACAGGTTTAATTGTAGCCCCAACATTAGCTGTTTTTTCAGCCTTTGGTCAAATTATGATTGCTCTATTAATTCAACTAGGTGGTTTTGGAGTTGTTGCAATTATCTATTTATTCTGATTATTGACAGCCTCAATTGTCCGGAATAAAAAGATGTCAATGGGAGATTTTAGAAATAGTTTTGATTTAACCTTAATGGCACAAGCTGAAAAAGGTAATACCAAAATCGGACAAACTTCAACTATGTTAAAATGATCAGTCTTATGAATTTTTGTTACTGAAGTTGTTTTTATGATTTTCTATACATTCTGATTTTATTTTTCACCAGCTTTATTGCAAGCAATTCCAACGGGAGATCTTGCAGGGCAACATTTTACTTACGCTTTAAATGCAAATACTCAAATAGATATTTCCCATGCGGTAAATATATCTAGTAGTGCAGTTAATAATATGCAACCAATTGGCGATCCACATGTTAGTGGCTATAAGAATGTAGGGTTATCTATTTGACAAGCAATATTTCATTCAATTGCTTCAATCAATAATGCAGGCTTCGATATTGTGGGTAACAGTTCACTAGCATCCTACCGTGATAATTGAGATACTATTTTCTTGCTTGTTACAATGCTTGAGTTTATTATTGGAGGGATTGGATTTCCTATTTTATTTGATTTACATGAAAAAAAATATAGATTCAAAATGATTGTTAATGGTAAAGAAACTAAAATAGTTCATATAGTGAGTACAAAATTAGATCACCGTTTGTCCTTATTTACAAAACTTTCGTTAGCATCTTATTTTGGGGTTACAATATTTTCACTAATTGGGGGGTTTGTTTTTGAATTCACTCCAATTGGAGGCGGGGAAAATTTAATATTCAACGCAGCTTCAACTCAATTTGGAGCAAGCGGTCAATCGTCTTCATTAGAATATTACAATAAGTCCTGCCAAGTTATTTTTCAAACGATTTCGACACGATCAGCAGGGTTTGCAACCGTTAATAACGATTTCTTGAATCCAACAACAAAGTGATTTTATAGTTTTCTAATGTTTGTCGGTGGGTCACCGTCTTCAACTGCTGGTGGAATACGGACCACTACATTAGCAATTTGTTTCTTATCTCTATTTGCTAAATTAAGAGGTAGTAATGATGTTACTTGTTTCAAACGAAGAATTGATAAAAACACTGTAACTAATTCATACGTTGTCTTTATTTCAGCCTTTGGATTAATTTGTATCACTGCAGTTATTTGTATTTTTGGAATGAGCGCAAGCGATGTTAACAATCAAATTTACGGATATGATTTTACTAACGCATTTTATGAGGCGTGTAGTGCATTTGGAACGACAGGATTATCAACAGGAGTATCAGCTTCCACAAATGCCTGAGGCAAGGTCTTCTTAATGTTGTTAATGTTTATTGGACAAATGGGAATTTCTTCAACGATTTTATCTTTCAATAGTCGTAAAGCTAATATTAAAAACAGATTCTTGTATCCTAAAGAGGGAGTAAAAATTGGCTAATCATTGGCTAATTGATTAAAGTTTGATAGAATAAATATGGATTTAACAGATTCCAATGTATTTTAATTTGCTTAAAAAGCTCTTAAAATAAAAATAAATAAAAAAGCCGTTGCAAAAATCATTTATTACACATATAATGAAATGGCTTTATGGCTACATAGCTCAGCGGTAGAGCAACCGGCTGTTAACCGGTTGGTCGCAAGTTCGATCCTTGCTGTAGCCGCCATATGGCCCGTTGGTGAAGCGATCAACACACATGCCTTTCACGCATGCATTCACGGGTTTGAATCCCGTACGGGTCACCATATTAATAAAGCACATACTATAAACCCAAATTTATAGTATCTTGGAGTGTTAGCTCAGTTGGGAGAGCATTTGCCTTACAAGCAAAGGGTCGGGGGTTCGAGCCCCTCACACTCCACCACGCCGTCTTAGCTCAATCTGGCAGAGCAACTGACTTGTAATCAGTAGGTTGTAGGTTCGATTCCTATAGACGGCACCATTTAAAAACTATAAATGCTTTGTTAGCTCAGTTGGTAGAGCAACTGACTCTTAATCAGTGGGTCGGGGGTTCGAGACCCTCACAGAGCACCATGCACCTGTGGCGGAATTGGCAGACGCGCTAGACTTAGGATCTAGTTCCTTGCGGAGTGGGAGTTCAAGTCTCTTTAGGTGCACCAGTTTATAATGAATCCTCTTTGAGAGAGGATTTTTTTTATTATAAATGATATTTATATTGTATAAAATACAAAATAATATATAATATACTAATCAAATTAGAAAAGGTAAAACAATTAAAATGAATGAACAAAATATTGATAAGCAATATAATGATAATCCGTTAAAACTAATTTATAAAACAGCCATTCCGGGACTACTAATAAGTTTGATGTTAGGAATCTATGTTTTTGCAGATCAACTAATGATGGTAAAATTTATTCCCATGGATGGAGTTCATACCTTTTCTAATATCTTTACATCTAGTCACGCAGATATCGAACGAATCGTTAATACCTATAGTGACCACAATATTAAAATGTTTGAAATTCCTGATATTGTCCGGACAATGTTAACGTCCACTGTTTCGCTTGTTATTATAATTGAAGCTATTCCATCGTTAATCGCTGTTGGTGGTTCGATTATTTTTGTTAAGAACCTAGGTAAAAAACACATTAATAAAAGTATCCAAGTATGAAATTCGACTTTCTTTTATAATATCATTACATCAATCTTTTTTTCAATTCTAATTATATCGGTCAGTGAACCAATTATTAGTATGTTAATTGGTTCAATTAATGCTAATGATTATAATTATATGAGTAGTCAAGATCAAGCTATTTATGTTAGATATTTAAGAGAAGTTAATGACCAAGCAAGAAGTTGGGGTACTGATCTAATAAGAATTTTATCAGCGGGTCAAATATTTGCTTGTTTTAGCTTATATTTCTCATTGTTTATTAGAGCAGAAGCTAGAACTAAATTTGTAACAATGTCAGCAATTATTACTAACGTAATAAATGTAGCGTTAGATTTTGTGTTAATCCGTTATGCTGCCTTAGCTGCATTAGGAGGGGCTATAGCTACGGTGATTGGATGGGTTTTAAATACCTCCTTGTTATCCATTTTTCTGGTTTATTTAAATCGGCATGAAAATACTTTATTATCATTCCGAATCCTAAATATTAGACAAATTGATTTTACTATATTCCCCCGGGTTGTTATCTTAGGATTAGGGACATTTCTAAGTCAATTATCATTTGCTATTATCATTGGTTTCTACCTAAGTAACTTTACTGTTATTGGAGCACATTATGATGAAGCGAGCGCCTCCATCTACTTCCAAACATTGTATGGTGGAGTAAGCCCGATAGAGACGTTATTCTGGATTGCCATTTATGGTATTGTTGATGGACTAAGGCCGCTTATTACATATCATTACGCCCGGAAAAATAAAGTGATGGTGCGGAAAATATTAATCATCGGTGGAGGAACCGCTATAATATATGCGATCTTTGTACTGCTATTAGTTTATTTAGGAGTTGGTCCATATTTATTAGAATTGTTTGATATTAGAAACACACCAATAAATCCACATCAATTAGATGATGCGAGATACTATATTTTAGTTAATTTTATTGAGGTTGCTTTTTACTCCGTGTGTTCGGCTGGATTCTTATACTTCCAAGGAACAGCCAAAATGCATTTAGCAGCGATATCTTCATCAATTAGTTTATTTACATTTTTACCAGTCATTTATACTATCTTTGGCATTTCCATTAATGGCAATTATACCAATGCGACAGATGCTTTATGACTGTACATTTGATCAACAACCATTAACACTGGAATTGGAGCAGTCATATTATCGATATGAGTAAGTATCTATTACCACTTCTATATGTTTAAACCAACTAAACGTGAAAAGCAAGCCTTGTGATACAAGATTGATTAATGAATTAATTTTCCAATTTAGATGGATGCAATAAATAATATTAAGAGCAATATCTAAAGTCATATTTTTATCAATTTTCAAAAGATAAAAATATGACTTTTTTAATATTCAAATATCGTTATATATATAATATGATTTAATTTTTTATATAGGCTTATAAATAAGGTATAATTATTATATATAATATTAAGAAGGAAGCGCTCTTCAATAACGTAGGGTTAATAAATTAGGTGGTATTATGAAAAATTACAGAAAATTTCTTTTAGGTGGAGTTTTATCAAGTATCTTAATTGTTGTACCGATTGCACTAGCTACTTCATGTAGTAGTAGCTCTAACTATGTAGACTCGACTAAATATGATGCATGATGAATTGGGCCTAGTTTTGATGATTATAAATTAAATAGTGATGATCCCTTATTTTCTAAGGATCATGGCTCTTATATTGCTAACAAATGGATAGGTATAGACAAATCTTATACTGATAAATATGGCACACCTAAGGTTAGTATCACTAGTGATACTACTGCAGGCACTATGGAAATCAATATCAAATTT
>JAACJV010000021.1 GCA_021378535.1 Ureaplasma sp. Hg1
ATGTTTATGCTGCGAGTACACATGGATGAATCAAACAATTTACGTTTGATGAAAATAGCAAAAAATTAGTTGAATCTTCAGGGCAACCAAACGATGGCTATCGTCTAGATTTCTTGAATGAATCATCACCATACCAAACAGTTTCACAAATGATAAGATCACCAAATGATGATGGAATGTATGCTATTTCAATTAATAGTGAAACAAGTAAAATGTTTTTTATCCCAGATAATGGTAGTACTCCAAAAAGTATCAATTTAAATTTTAGTAGTGATGGTATGAAGGGTGAAACAGGAAAAGCAAATTATAAAAAAGTTATTCCTTATTATCAAAATGTGACAAAAAGTAATTCAAATAGTTTAATTGAACCCGATAATCACGAAAGCGATACTAGAAATAAAATTATCACCGGAATTTCTCCAAATGGAATGGATGGTAATAGTAATTTATTTATGCTTCAAACAGCAGCTGTGACCCAATATGATAATCAACCCCTGGATTATGCTTTTGCTATTAATAAAAAAGATTCTAGTGACATTCAATTACTATCGCCACTTCATTTACCCGAAGCAGGTGGATCTTTGGAATTTGCAAATGACTTATTAGGAGCAATGGATTTCGACCTTCCTCGAGGTGGTAATCCGAAATTAAGTACAATTACACCTGAACAATACGTTTTTCCTAAGAATAAAAATGATTTAGCTAGTTATGTTGATGCCGATCAAATTAAAGCCGGTCACCCTCAAATAATGGATGATTATAATGCTGTACGTGCAACGTTATCTAATCCTAGTGATAAAAATTCTAAAATCATTTTAAGTGTTAGTCAATGAGCTGATATACCAAAACAATACATATTAACAGATGTTGTTCAAGATTATGATTTAATTGATAGTGATCACGCTCATAGTCTACCTGTTAAATTTACTTTTAAGGATGCATCAGGAAATGAATTAACCGTATTACACTATTTTGGTGGTTTTGCTTTTTCTTCAGAAGCTGGAATAAAACCACAAGACTTAGCATTAATTATTGGTTTAACATTATCAGCTTTAGTTGTTCTTGTAGGTGGTTTAACTATTTACTACTTGTATCGAACCCGTGAAAAACGCGCAATTAAAGCACAAATTAAAAGACGTGAAAAACGAATTCAATTACAAACAACTGAAAATGATTTTGCAAGTATCGATGAAAAGAAACTAACTAAACAACAAAAACGTCAACAAAAAGCAGATAGAAAATATAATTATGATAAAAATGTATCATTAACTAAAATATCTAAATTAAGTAGTAATTCAGATTTGGATAATTTAATAAAAGGTTTCCAAGATGCTTCTAAGTCGGTTAATAACGATACTATTAAAGTTAGTAAAATTAAAACTACTAAAACTACTAAAATTAGTTCACCCGATTTAAATAAAACTTCTAAGTGATCAGCTGCATCTAATGGACCTACTACTGCTGTGCGAAAATCAAAAATTGATAATAGCGCTAAGACGAAGCTTAATACTAAAGGGAAACCTCAAACATATAAGCAATTTAAAAAACAACAAAAGAAAGCTAAAAAAGCTAAAACAAAACAAACTAAAAAAGCTTTCTAAATCAATATAAGGAGATATCAAAATGGCAAAATCAAGATTTTCAGATTTATTTTTACAAAAATTATTAGGTGCGAAAAGCAATTCTACTACTTTTTGGATTGGCGAAGAATCATATGGGGCATTAGATTTATATGAAATATTAGAAATGGGGTCAAATTTACATCTAAATGAATTTAGTGATTTTATGGATATGATTAATGAACATATCACTAGATACATTGGAACTAATACTAGTTTTGATATAAAATTAAATTTACCAGCTTTAGAAGTAATTCGTGAAGACCACTCTGATGATATAACTGAAGAAGACGATTTAACGATTAAGAAAAAGAAAAAACGTAAAGTTAATTTACCTAATACATATCGAGATACTCTAATTGAATTAGACCGCCGTGTGACAAAGTTAGAATTTGAAAATGGAATTAGTACATTATTTATTGGTTTACCAGTAATTGAGGGTATGCTTCCGGGTGGAGAGTTATTTAGAACACCATTGTTTTTTATTCCTGCTGAATTTCAATATAATGACGTTGATGATTCAATGACTCTTAAATTATTGACTAATCGATTAGTTGTTAATTTAATATTCTTATCGTTCTTTGCCTTAAACACGCAAATTGATTATAAATTTGAAACAAACTTTGATTATATTGATCCTGATGCTATTATCGGTCAATTATATGAACAAGGTTTAGATTTTCAAGAAGTTGACTATCTTACTCCTATTGAACCGTTTATTTTTTGTGATAAGGATGACTTTGGTTTTGCTTATGATGAAAATGCTATCCGTCCTAATATTATGATTGGAATGTTTGACATTTTCACCAACAGTATCTACTGAGATTTTAGAGATATGCTTGATCAAAGTCCTGATGTTTTAGATATCCTATTAGAATCAAAGAAGAATTTGTTATTTGATCATTTAAAATTTAATAATAATTTTAGAACAGATCAAATTCGGCTATTTAGTAATATTGATATTTTTCAACAAATTGCAGTTAGTCATTCACTAGATGGAAACATTGTAATTGAAGGTCCACCAGGAACAGGAAAGTCTGAAACCATTGTTAATGTTTTAGTTAATATTGCATTGTTAGGTAAACGTGCTTTATTTGTTGCTGATAAGAGAACTGCTTTAGAAGTTGTTTTAAATCGTTTAGGAGATATTAGTTTTACAAGTATTTATATTGAAGATGTTAACAAACAAAAAGAAAAGTTTTTTGATCAATTTTTAAAAGTTCTTTATCATTTTGGTAAAGGGTTAGAAATGTTAAAAATTGAGGAGCAAAAAAGCCAAGAAGAATTGGATAAAGAAGCTGCTGAGGAAATAAATTTAACCGAAAATGAAGAAATTATTGAATCAGTCTACGATCGATTAGCTAATATTAATCAAGTTTATTTAGCAAAAATTAAGTACAACTATGAAGAATTTACTATCAAAGATTTATTTGATAGTTGAAAACCAATTGATTTAAGCTTTATGAAGGGAATAAAAGAACCTGATGATATTTATAAATGATGTAATCAATATCAATACTCTTTTAGTCGTGAAAATATAGAACGATATAAAGATTTTGAAATCTTCTTGTTGGATGAAGATTTCTTAAATAATAAAATGACGTTTTTTAACTATACAAAGTTTAGAAGAAAATATAATGAAGTTTCTTCAAAGTCTAAAGCTCGTCAATTATATTGAATTTATAAAGAACTTTTAGAAACTGGTAAACTTAAAATGCATTCATTACCGCCACCTTTATGAAAGCCATTAGATGCTTTAAAAGAGGAATTCAATAATGTTATTCACTACATTGAATTAGAAAGAATGTATAAAGAATTAGAAAAAATTCTTAGTGAATATCCTGAACAAGCAGAGTTCTATGAAGATCTAGTAGAAAACAATATGACCTTCTTTAGTACTTGATACATTGAGATGTATGCTAAAAAAGTAACTGAACAACTAATTGTTGCACAGGATGATGTAGAATACATGGCTAATATTTATTTAGATAATCTTAAAGCTACGACAACATCCCATGCAAAAAACATTATTTACAAAATGTTAGTAGATAAAGTATTCCGTATTAGAGAAATGTTCCCTGATGAAGTTAAGGATATGTTTACTCCTGGTAAATTAGCTGAAACACGTGATGCTGCCGGTTGATCAAACGATCACTTTGATATTTTATTAGAATTGTTCCCAATTCATATGATGTCAATTGATACTGCTACCAAAACTTTACCTTTAGTTGCTAATATGTACGATTATGTTATTATTGATGAAGCTAGTCAAGTTTTCCTTGAAAAGGCTTTAACTTGTTTATATCGAGCAAAGAAATTTATTATTGCTGGAGATTTAAAACAATTACAACCAACGAATGTTTTTAAAACACAAATTGAAAAACAAGATTATGCTGATGACATGAATTTAGATGAAGCATTGGATGCTGAATCACTAATGCAATTTTATCGAAATCGAGCACGTGTGGCTGTATTATTAAAATATCACTACCGGGCATACTATAATGAATTAATTGAATTTAGTAATAGAAGTTGATATGAAGGTGAATTAAAAATCACAAATAAATCAGTACCTAAGTATCGTCCGATTATCGTTCATAACATTGATGGTAAATGAGCAAAATTACGTAATGATGCTGAAGCTGAGGCGATTGTTCAAAGAATTATTAGTTTAACTAAAACGCAAGATTATCACTTATCATTAGGAGTAATTACGTTTAACGTTGGACAAGCTAGTTATATAACAAAATTACTTGATAAATTAGATAATAAAAAAGTTCAAGGTTGACGTCATCGAACATCATTAAATGGTGAAGATATAAGTTTGTTTGTTAAAAACATTGAAAATGTTCAAGGAGATGAAAGAGATATAATTCTCTTCTCAGTAGGTTATGACCGTAAGGTTTCAAACTATGGATCATTATCAAGAAATAATGGTGGGAACCGTTTAAATGTAGCGATTACTCGTGCAAAGAAAAGAATTGAAGTCTTTAAATCTGAAAAAGCAGCTAATTTCTTTGGTTTTGCAAGTACGATTGAAGGGCCCAAATTATTTATTAAATGATTGACCTATTGTGAAGAAATTTCTGATAGTAACTCTCGACCGAAAGTATGAAAAACAGTGTTTGAATTTGAATCTGTTTTTGAAGCTTTAGTGTACATTTTCTTAAAACAAAATCTTCCAAAAAACTATAATATTGATTATAAGGTGAAGGAAGGTTCATATATTTTAGATTTTGTTCTTTACCGTGGTACCATTCCAATTCTTGCAGTTGAATGTGATGGTAAAAAATATGATACTTTTAGTGAATTTAGAGAAGGTGATATTTACCGTAAATTATTCCTAAATGCTCGAGGTTGAAAGTTTTATCGAGTTTGAGGTCCGTCATGAATGAAGGATTCACAATTTGAAAAAGATAAATTTTTAGATTATTTAATTGATGTTCTTGAAGAAGCTAGTAAACCTAGAAAAATTGAAATTGAATACCGTGAAGAAAAAGTTATTGCAGTACGTAATTATACAACTGAAGAGGAAGCTAAAATTAAAGCTGCTGAAGTAGCTAAAGCTAAAAAATTAGCACCTAAAAAAGGTGATATTGAAAAAGCTAATGCTAAAAAGAAAGCAGAAGAAAAGAAAATTCAACAAGCTAAAATTAAAGAATTAGAAGCAGAAACTAAAGCACTTGAAGCTGCTATATCTGGGAAGAAAACTAAAGGTGCGAAAGTAGAACCTGTTGTTAAAGAACCAGAAGTTGATCTTCATCCAGATGAAACACCTGAACAAAGAAGTCAACGTATGCATATGGAATGAATTGCATCGATGGAACCGCATAAAAAAGTAAGTAGTGCTAAAACTACTGCAACTAAAACAACAGCAACCAAAAAACCTGCTGCTAAAAAACCTGTAGCTAAAAAAGCTACTACTGTTAAGAAAACAACAACAGCAACCAAAAAACCAGCTGCTAAAAAACCTGCTGCTAAGAAAACAACAACAGCAACCAAAAAACCTGCTGCTAAAAAACCAGCTGCTAAGAAAACAACAACTAAAAAATAAGTTGTTGTTATATGGTAGATACATATATCTATAGTTGATATTTACAATATGACAAAATGAATGCTTCGCAAGAATTATGGGATAAATTAATTCCAATAACTTGCGAAGCATTTTATTTTTCTTATTTATTATTTTAGAGTTTTATTTTATTCCATTTATGATTAAAACCTTATTAATTTCCATTAACCTAATGAATGTAAAACCATTTCTTATCTGTGATTATCTAAATGTTTTTATCTAACATTAGATAATAAAAGAGCAAATCTTCCTTATTTCAATATTGGGTTACATTTGCTCTTTTATTTTTATTGTAAATGATCTTCATTCTATTTTTTAATCTATAGAAAATTTATTTATAATTGGTGTTAAATTATACTAATCGATCGTTTTATGACTATCTTTGACACATTTGTTTACAATAACATTTAATTTATTGTAATTCAGATTTACATCTACCTCAGCTGGTTGTTTTGGATTTACTATTTCCAGCTTATCTGAAGCATCCTCAGCAGCTAATTCTTTAATGACTCTTTTAACTTCCCGTTTGTATAAATAAAATGTATAGAAGGCCATTAATATTCCAAAAATGGATAATGGTAAAATAATACTTGTCATGTATGGGAAACCACCAACATTTTTAATTCCTAAAGTATACATTAATAAACAACTAATAAAGATTCCAATAATAGCAAACCAATAGTTAAGGCTCTTTTTAGCTAATGCATTTAAGAATGGTGAATAAACATAATTTGCTGACATCCCCAAAATAAAGATTGCCACTAGAACTGCTGCCCCTATTAAATCATGTTTAGCCTGAGCTACATTAATTCCTTGATTAACAACAACATCGTGATTATTCATTAATATAAGATCTATATAAAAAGGATACATCCCAATGATAAAAGCTAAGTAAGCAGCCAAAATAATAAAATATGTAATGTAAAAACGATGGATTGAACTACGGTATTTGATGAAATCAGCTGGTGCTAAATGTTTTTTAGTCAAGCGGTAAGAAAGTGATTGACTAATACCACGAGGAATTCCAAATGATAAAATCATTAAACTATATAAAACCACTCGCATCACGAGATGTTGCTGTGGTTGAAGGACGTTCGTTCCCATCAAGGATAATGCAATCATTGCTGAACATTTAAAAAAACTTGACATCGCATAGATAGCAGTAACTTTAAAAGCAACTTTTAATTTAGAAAAGGTTACTGAAAAATCCATAATTACTTTAGTGTCTGAAATATAGAAATTATATAAGACTGATCCGAAGCTAACAATAGTAACAATAATAAAACTAAGGAGTGTTCCTAAACCAATTCCATCAAATCCTAAGTTAGTACAATAAAATAAAATTGCTGGTAAACTCATATTTAAAATTGCTAGTAAAGCAACAATGAAATATGATAAATGACGTTTGTGAATAAAACTTAATATCTTAACTGATAAAGTAATAATTGCATATAAAAAAACAATTGGAAAAATATATAAAATATATGTAATTGCTTCGCTTCTTATTAAATCATTTTTAGGTAACATAAAGGTTACGTACCCAGAAGCTATTCCTAAAAACAAAACTGAAACACATAAACCATAAAACACCATATCAGTTAAAGCACGGGTAAAATTATGTTCTAAAACATATAAGGATTTTTGTTTCATATAGCCAGCATCAAAATATTGACAATAGTTTGTTGAACCATAAAAGCAAAGGTGGATAAACATCATTTCAATCATCCCAACCAATCCAATGGCTTCAATGGAACCCAACTGATCTTTTGCAAAACATAATACAAACGAATTAAAAAGAACTAGTGAGATATTTAAAACAGATATTATCAAAATTCTTGAATTCTTTTTCATATAGTATAGAAAAGAAAAATCCTTAAGATCAAATGATGTTACTTGATATTTCCCTTTTTGTTCCACTTCCATATGTTATGCCTCAAATTAAATTTATTTAGTTTGCAATATAAAAATTGCTGCAAAGCGTTGTTCTACACATTTTTAAGATGTGTTATTATCGTATTTTATAATAATATAATTAACTTATAAGAATTAAATTAAAGGATATTATGGATTAGATATTAAGCGCGTGAGTTTTATTAAGAACTAAATACTAATTTGAATTATACACTTTGTAAGCAATTAAGCAATCTTATTTCAAAATTATTTCATTTATTTTATTTTTATTAGGTTAATCCTAAATTTATGTAGTAGGTGTATCGCTTGAATTATACTAAGAGACTCTGCAAATTCATAGAATGTGTGAATTGAATTATAGTAATTTACATGATATTTTATTTGTTATAATTATAAAATCAATAAATCTATAAAATATCTTTAAATAACCTATTCTAAATAAGTGTCATACTCGCTCTTTTATATTTTGATGTTAACCGAAACAATCTTTTTATTGTTTATCAATAATTTGATAAAACTTAATGAACTATTCCCTATCATCTCCACTTTCAATAATTTGATTCGAATTAATAGATCCACTACTGGAATCAAAATTTTCTTCTTGTTTGTTATCTACTTTAGTAATTAAAGTTTCACTATTAGTATTATTATCAATACTAGCATCATCAGTTGATGCGGCTTTTAGATCTTTAATTACTTTTTTAACTTCACGCTTATATAAATAAATTGTATAGAATAATGTCAGTACTCCAAAAATAGCCAGAGGTAAAATAATACTTGTCATATATGGAAAACCACCAACATTTCTAATCCCTAAAGTATACATAAATAAACAACTGATGAAAATTCCAATAAGCGCAAATCAATAATTAAGACTTCGTTTAGCCATTGCATTTAAGAAGGGCATGTAAACATAATTTGCTGACATACTTAAATTGAAGATTACTATTAGAATCGCTGTTCCCATCAAATCATATTTAGCCTTAACGACATCAATTCCATGATTAACAACAATATCGTGATTGTTCATTAACATTAAATCTATATAGAGCGGATACATTCCCACAACAAGCGCTAAATAAGCAACCAAAAAAATAAGATAAATAATATAAAAGTGATGAATTGATTTACGGTATTTAATAAAATCAGCTGGTGCTAAATGTTTTTTAGTCAAACGATAAGAAATTGATTGACTAATACCACGAGGAATCCCGAAAGCTAAAATCATCAAAGTATATAAAATCACCCGCATCACGAGATGCTGTTGTGCTTGAAAGATATTTGTCCCCATTAATGATAATGCAATCATGGCCGAACATTTAAAAAAACTAGACATCATGTATATTGTAGAAACCATGAAGGCTACCTTTAACTTAGAAAAAGTTATTTTAAAATCCATAATCACTTTAGTTTCTGAAACATAAAAATTATGTAAAACTAATACGAAACTAAGAATAGTAGCAGTAATAAAACTAAGAAGTGTTCCCAAACCAATTCCATCAAATCCTAAATTAGTACAATAAAACAAAATTGATGGTAGCGTCATATTTAAAACAACTAGTAAAACTACTATAAAATATGATAAATGACGTTTATGAACGAAACTCAATATTTTAGTAGATATAGTGATAAGTGCATATAAAAAAATGATTGGGAAAATATATAAAACATAAGTAATTGCTTCATGTCTTATTCAATCATTTTCTGGTAACATAAAAGTTATATAGCCAGAAGCAATTGCTAAGAATAACATTGAGACACAGAACCCATAGAACGCCATATCAGCTAAGGCACGAGTATAATTATGCTCAATGAAATATGAGGATTTCTGTTTCATATAATCTACGTCTAAATATTGACAATAATTTGTTGACCCATAAAAACAAAGGTGGATAAACATCATCTCAATCATCCCAACTAAACTAACGGCTTCGATAGAACCTAACTCATCCTTTGCAAAACATAATATAAATGAATTAAAAAGGACTAATGAAATATTAAAAACTGAGACCATTAAAATTCGGGAATTCATTTTTATATAATACAAAAAAGAAAAATCTTTAAGATCGAATGATGTTATTTGATATCTTCTTTTTTGTTCTACTTCCATGTAATATACCTCAAATTAAATTTATTTAGTTTACAATCAAAAAGATGATTTTATAGCGTTATATTTCATATCTATAAATAAGTGTTTTATCATATTTTTTAATAATATTATTTAGTGAATATTAAGCGCATGAGTTTTAAGAAAAACTGTATACTATTTTTAGTATAATATACTTTATTACTAATTTAGTAATTTAGTATTTAAAAATAAATAAATTCTCTATAATAAATTATTCTATAAAAAAAATAATTTTCTAATTTTTACATATTTTTAATTAATCATTAAATACCTTTTCATAAATTAATTCTAATGCTAATTGTTTAAAAAGACAATGCTAAAAATTATCTATATAATATAAACATATATGTATTAATGGTTAGGAGAAATTTTTTATCATGAAAAATAAATTTAAACTCCTATCATTGATTTCAGGAATTATTATTATTTTAAGTGCACCACTTATTGCTGTTTCGTGTTCGACTGCGTCACAACCAGCCGACCAAGTTGGCAATAGTTTAATTAGAGATGGCGATGCAACATCAGCAACGCAATTTATTAATGACCGAACAATGAGTCTTCGATTTGATTATGATGAATATGATCAAAAAACACAGAAAACCGAAAGATGGTCATCATGGGGCACTGGATGAATTTTTGATAAAGACTTATCAATGCTAAATACATATTACATAGCCACCAATATGCATGTTATTAATGCGATGAACGAAGGTTTACCTGGGTCATATTCGTATTGATATGGTACCGGTTCAATTGGTTCTACTCTAAATTCTACAGACTATGTTCCAATTTACAATATTCAAAAAATTGAATTAGGCAAATATAAGCAACCAGTAATAGGAGTGCCATATCTATTAGATTTTGGTTTATTAAAAATAGATTTTGGCAGACCTAATAGTCTGACAACAGCGTATGATAATAATCCGACTATGTTTTATACGGCGCCTAAAAAAAATGACATGATTTATACCTCTGGTTTTCCAGCGATTGCAGATCCTGATCAATATGGTGACCAAGTACGATGACGCCAGTATAAAAATAAAATAAATGATTTTTGATACAATGGTCCAAATTACACCGCAGATAAATCTATTATATATGATAAAGTTCAATATTATTCAGCAGCAACCAATGGTATAATTAGCACATTAAACATGGGTGGTGGTTCTTCAGGTTCAATGGTAATTGAAGAAAATTCTACCAAAACCAAATTTTATGTTATTGGTATTTATTGAGGTGGATATACTTATAAGGATAGTTCGAAATTCGATGGAGCTTTTAATCTAATTAATGGGTCGACAAATCAATCTACAAAAAATCCATATAACATTATTGATCTATGGATTGATTATTGTAAAGCAAACCGTATTACCACCCAGCTTAGAAGAGACCAAAATAATGATGTAGTTAATACCCTATCGTAAAGAATAACATTCGTATTACAACTAAAAATTAACCTTTTGGAGGTTAATTTTATTTATTTTAATATCTTTACACTAATAAACTGTAATTAGGCTCTTAGATACGTGTTATACAACCTCTCCCGCCTGTACGTATGCTATAATTAACATAGGTGAATATTATGGCAAGAAAAAGAATCGCTATTATGGCGGCAAATGAAAATGAGGACATTGAAATCTTTGTTCCTCTAGACTTATGAAGAAGAGCAGGAATTGATGTACATATCATTTCTGTTGAAAAGAAAAATGCAATAACGTTGCAATCAGGTACAAGAATTACTTGTAACGATGTGATTGCACGTGTCAATTTAAGCCAATATAATGCGATTTATTTGCCTGGTGGCAATGGTCACATGAAATTTAAACACGAACATTGAGTTCATAAATTGGCACCCGATGAAGAAACAAAACTTGAAAAATATCTAAAGAAATTTGCTAAAGAAGACGGCTCTAAAGAAGACGGTGTGCAAAAGGATATGCGATATATAATTTCAATGTGTGCTGCTCCATCTGTGTTAGGTGAAATGGGTCTATTAAAAGATATTAAATCAACATGTTTCCCTGGTTTTGAAACATCTTTTACTAAAACTTATGTTGATGAACCTGTAGTAATCGATAAAAATTTCATTAGCGGGAGAGCTCCAGGAGCAGCCTTTGAATTAGCTTTTACTGTAATTATTGAATTATTCGGTAAACGTGAAGCAAATGCTGTGGCTAAACAAATTCACTATAATATTAAATAAAGAGGTATTAACATGGCAAATTACACAATCAAGTGAAATAATTTAGAACATTCTAAAATTGCAGAGGAACATTTTGTAAAACGATTAGAAAAGATCGAGAAATTTAAATTAGTAATGCCAGACATTAGAGCTGAATTCATCTATTTTCCAAAAGAAAAAGATTACGAAGTAACTTTAAATATTTCGGTTCCATCTCACGGAGTGATTCGTTCTGAAGCAAAATCAGGTGATATTATAACTAGCATAAACAAAGTTGTTGATCGCACTGTTGATCAGCTACGACGTAAAAAAACGCAAATTTACCGAGGTAAATAAATATATATGAATAGAAGCATATCGTCTACTGATTACTTCTATTCATTTTTATATCCTTATAGTAATTTTTGTTATATAATTTTTATAAGGATATAAATTAATCATGTAGGAGTAAATTATGAAAAAAATCACAACTAATAAAATTAGGGATATTTGATTGGACTACTTTAAAGCCAAAAATCACTATGAACTTGCACCGGCATCACTGATTCCGAATAATGATCCTTCATTATTATGAATTAACTCTGGAGTTGCAACTTTAAAAGATTACTTTAGTGGCAAGCAAAATCCACCGTCACCATGTATGGTAAATAGTCAAAAGGCATTAAGAACAAATGATTTTTTCAATGTCGGTAGAACAAGTCGCCATCATACACTATTTGAGATGTTAGGTAATTTTTCAATCGGAGATTATTTCAAGGACAAAGCAATTAATATGGCATACGATTTATTGGTAAATTTTTATAAGCTAGATGTTAATAAACTTTATATAACAGTTTATGAAGAAGATGAAACTACCTATGAAGAGTGATTGAAATTAGGGATTTCGCATGAAAATATTATTCGTTGCGGTAGAGATCGTAATTTTTGAGATGTTGGTAGCGGTCCGTGTGGCCCTTGTACTGAAATTTATTATGATCGTGGCGAAATTTACGACCCACAAAAAATTGGACTTGAATTATTTTATAAAGATATTGAAAATGATCGATATGTTGAAATTTGAAATATTGTATTTAGTCAATATAACAATAACGGAAATAATGAATACACTGAGTTAGCAAGAAAAAATATAGATACTGGTGCAGGACTTGAACGTCTAGCTTGTGTTTTACAAAATGTACCAACTAACTTTGATACTGACTTATTTATGCCAATCATTGATAGCATTGCCAAATTTACTCCTATGAAATATGACGGACAAGCTTATTTTAATAAATCTAGTGAACAACATGAAATTAACTTTTCTTATCGAGTTATTAGCGATCATTTACGAGCAGCAATTTTTGCTATTGCTGATGGTGCTTTACCATCGAATAAAGAACGTGGTTATGTTTTGCGACGATTGATTCGACGGGCAATGGTTTTTGCTAAAAAGCTAGATATTACTAAGGATTTTATTCCTACAACAACAACTGCTGTTATTAAAACTTTGGATCATTACTACCCTTACCTTAATGACCATAAAACTAAAATTATCGAAGTTTTAAATAAAGAAGGTAATTTATTTAAAAAAACATTAAATCAAGGCTTTAAATTATTTGAAGAATCGATTAAGGATAACAAGATAACAGGCGTGGCTGTTTTCAAATTAGTGGATACTTATGGTTTTCCAATTGAATTAATTAAAGAAATTAGTAAGGCAAGAAAAGTTGAAATTGACTTAAAGAAATTTGATCAACTATTTATTGAACATCAAAAAATTAGTAAATCAAAATTAGAAAAAATTGCAATGGATACTCAAAATCCAGAACTAATTAATTTAGATACACCATTCCAATTTGAATATGATAAAACTACTTTAAAAGGAAAAGTTTTAAAATTATATGATGCTAGTTTTAAACCAACTAACCATTTGTTTGGAACTGGTTATATTGTTTTTGATAAGACATGTTTTTATGCAACATCAGGTGGTCAAATCCATGATAACGGAACATTGAATGACACAATGATTATTGATGATGTTTTTAAGGGCCCTAATTTACAACACATTCATCATGTTTTAGATGCAGATTTAAAAGTCAATGATGTTGTTCGTCAAGTAATTAATCAACATGACCGTATCTTAACTACAAAAAACCATTCTGTAGAGCATTTATTGCATTCTACCTTAAAACGATTGATTGATCCTAATATCAAGCAAGAAGGTGCCTTTAAATCATCAAAGAAGTGTACTTTTGATTTTCAGTATCATAAAAAGCTAACAGATTCTCAATTAGATGAAATTGAACGTGATATCAGATCAATTATTAATGAAGCAATTGATGTTAAAATAATTAAAGCTAGTTTAGATGAAGCTAAAAAATTGGGTGCAATTGCTTACTTTGATGAAAAATATAAAAAAATTAAAGGAAAATTAAGAATCGTAAAAATGGGCGATAAAAGTATTGAATTATGTGGCGGAACCCATGTTCATAATACTAGTGAAATTGAAGATTTCATGATTGTTAGCTTTAACTCAAAAGGTTCAGGAAGTTGGAGAATCGAAGGCATAACCAGTCATGAAACTGTCTCTAATTATATTAATGAAACAATTTATGCGATCCAAAACACAGCTTCTATTATGGCAGATAAATATAATAAATTTATTAATAAAGATGTTAAATTTGAGCAAAGTTTAAGATTAAATTACGATGTTGAAAAATATTCATTAAGAGAAATCGTTGCACATTTTAATGGATTAAAGGAACGCTTCGCTAGGGAAGAATATCAACAAACTAAATTAATCGATCAAACTCATCAAGATGAATTAATTAGTTTGATGAAGTTAGAAAAAGGTAATGTTAGATTAATTAGTGTTAAAAACTATGACAATAAAATTGTCTTTGGTTCATTAAATTCAATTACCAATGAAATAACTGATGCAATTTTTGTTTGCTTGAATCGTGTTGATAACAAAATCCAATATCTGATTTCAACGAATGAATCATTTGCTAAAACTAAAAAAATAAATTTAAATAAACTTATTAAACAAGTTAATGAAGTTTCAAATGGCCGTGGTGGTGGCAAACCTTATTGCTGTCAAGGCGGAACTAATGAAATCAATAAAGAAGCAGCAATCATTAAAGTTATTAAAGGTTATAAAATTTAATGCGCAAACTAGGATTAGACCTTGGCACAAAAACATGTGGTATTGCTATCTCGGACGATAATAATATAATTGCTTCTGGCAAAAGCAATTTTCATTATAGTGATAATGATTTCTTTCAAATTATTGATGAGATCAAAAAGATTATCGATCAGTATCAAAATTCAGTTGATGAAATAGTATTAGGTTATCCAACTAATGTTTACGACGGTTCTAAAAATGCACGTACCATTCTAGTAGAAGAGTTTAATGAATTATTAATAGATGCATTCCCGAAACTTAAAATTACACTAAGTGATGAAAGATTTACAACAAGAATTGCAACTGCTTATTTAAAAGCAGCAAATGTGAAAGCAGCTAAACGTAAAAAGGTAAAAGATAAAATGAGCGCAGTCGTTATTCTACAAGATTATATAAATAACCTAAAATAATTTTTTTATACTATAATCATATTATAAAAATATCATTATAAGGAGAAAAAAATGTTATATGATGCAAACGCTAAACCAGCTGAGGCTGGTTTTAACCCCAACACCGATAACTCGAGACACGATGCTAAATCATCTAGCGTAGGAAAATTTATGTTTTATCTATTTTGTGTATTAACTATTGGTTTGTTATTTGTTTATAAAGTTACTAAAGGAAACTGATACAACTCACAACAAATTAAAGCAAATGAAGCTGCAAGTAATATAGATGTTCAGTTAGCTAAACGTCGAGATACATTAGTTAAATTATTAGATGCTACTAAAGGTTACATGAAATATGAAAAGGAATTATTAACAGATGTTACTAGATTAAGAAACATTAATGTTAGTCCTCAAAATCGTAATGAAGTTTCAGGACAAATGAATTCAGCTTTTAGCAGATTAATGATGTCAGTAGAAAATTACCCAGATTTAAAAGCTAATGAATCAGTACAAGAATTAATGAATTCAGCAGAATACATTGAAAAGGAAATTGCAGCAACTAGACGTTTATACAATAGTACAGTCACTGTTTTTAACCAAACAATGTTTCAATGGCCAGCTAACGTTGTAGCTAGTAGTATGCACCTTGCAACACTACCAATGTTCCAAGCTAGTGCAATTCAAAAAACAGATGTAAAATTAGATTTATAGAATAATCTAACCAAACACATAAAATATCCATCAATAAACTTTCAGTAGATTATTGATGGATATTTTTATTTTATTAGTGGCCTTTGCCCACATATTTAAAGCACTAGGTGAAACTCGATAATTATAATACAAGATATTTTTTAAGATAGTATGAATATTTTTTCCATACAAGTTTTAATAATAATGTAAATTCAGCCATATAAATAATAATCATTCATTCATATCCTACCATTAAATTATTTAGCGTTCCAATCGAAGTGGTACCGAACCAATGCGGCTGCAAGGTAAGCATTAAAGGAAAAGAGATATTAACAACGGGAATTAAAGCCATTAAATAAGGGTAGCTGACAACGAAGGCTGTCAGTTGAGACATCTCACTTAATTTGTTTGTTGCATCCTGTTGATTATCTGCTGTGTAATACATATCTAGCATCACTGGAAGAAAGAAAGCGACGGCTATTAAAATAATGAAAGCAATAAAAAATGATGCAACTAAAAGGTTTAAACCACGAATTGTTATTGTACTTATAATTCAGTTTGCAAAAACATAACATAACGCGTTCGTAAAAATCATCGCAACAATGATATCAATTATAATTCCAATACTATTACTAAAATTAGCGCCGAATGTTGTTGTTGGAATTAATATTATCAACGTAATGATAAAAAAGGTTATTGCGTATAAGATTGATTCTGTACATAACTTAGCAAATGTAACATGACCACTTTTATACAATAAAAAAATTACTCTATTTTTATCTATTGTTGATTTATTTTTAAAATTCATCATCACTCTAATAAAAATAACAATGAACCCCGCTGCAATTAAAATCATCAAGATCATTGAAGGATCAGTCAAATGTTGCACAATCGGCTGCATTGTCACACCGATTGATGCAATTATTCCAACAAATAGCAAAACTAAATTTTGAATATCGACAACAGATGATATTTCAATTCGTAAAACTCTTCATAATTTTTTATTCAATAAATTATTTTTCATCATTATACCTTTCAAAAACAGCCTCAGTTAAACTTCTTGTATGCAATGAAGATCAAATATAATTAGTTTGCTCAATTAGTATCTTGTTAATTTTCTTAAACGATTCAATGGAATCGACTTCAATTCAAATTTCATTTTCCCGCTTTTGAATCAAGAGAACTTCTTTTACATTTTCAAGCATTTTAATATCAGTTTCTAAATTGGTTAAGATAGTAATTGAGTTGACATTGTTTTTGTTTTTGTGCTCTACTAATAAACCATCTTTTAAAATGTAAAAGGAATCACACATCTCATCGACAACTTCCATTCGGTGTGAGGTAATGATAATTGTTACACGATCTTTAAAAGTTAAAATAAATTTTTTAATTCTATCAATCATAATTGGATCTAAACCATCAAAAGGTTCATCCATTAATAAATATTTTAAATTAGGATTCAAAAACGCTGCAATTAATTTAATTTTTTGTTGATTGCCCTTTGATAATTTCTTTATTTTTTGATTTAAATCACCTTGAATTTGAACAATTTCATTTAGCTCGTTAATTTTTTTTAAAGTTTGACTTTTATTTAGTCCATATGCCAAACCAATGTATAATAAATGTCTCGTGATGGAATCGTCATTTTGAGCTTCATAACCAGCACTCAAATATGAAATTTTAAAAAAATCATCTTCATTCAAAGGTTTATGGTCCATCATTACTTGCCCATCAAATTTTTCAATTAAATTAGTTAAGATATTAAAGGATGTGGTTTTACCTGATCCGTTAAAACCAATTAAACCAGTAATTTTGTTTTCTTCAAAATTTATTGAAACGTTATTTAAAGCTTTAATATTTTTAAAGTTTTTACTTATATTTTGCATTTGCAAAGACATAATATTACTCCTTTAATCCCATACCAAAGTGAATGTTTGCTATTCTAAGTATTAGTGCATTAAGTATATATCAAGAATTCTTTAAGAACAATTATAATGTATTATTTACTTCTAAAATTTAAAAATTAACTTGATATTGTGATAAATATTAGACTATTTTTATATATAAAAATATAAATTTTGAATTATTGAACAATAAGTAAATCATATAATTTCAAATAGCACGCTTGTACAATAACGTTAATAAATTTTCTCTTACGATAATATTTTATCTTTTATAAAAATTACATTTATTAATTATATTGTGTTTATTTGTCTTGAATATAATATAATTAGAATATAGTAGGAAGGTTATATAATAGATAAATAAATATTATAATAGCAAGATGCTTTATAGAGCATATTTTATTTGTGATTTGCTAATCAGGAATAAAAAACTATATGAATCTTGGATAATAAAACATTAATCATATTTAAATAACATGATTAATAATTATAATTAGTAGCTTGATCAAATAATTAGTATCAAATTTGATTTATGAAGCTTTGGAGTTTTAAAAGTAACAATTTAAGTTTAATTTTAAATATATTATATTAATAATTTTAATTACTATTTGAACAACATATTTAATTTAATATGTTGATAGTGTTATGTATGTACGAGGGTTAATGTTTTAAATATTTAAAATCATAGTTGATTTATTGAAATGCATTAATAAATAAAAAAAAGGATTAATTAAAATGGGAAATAGTGGATTTTGAGCAGCATTTAAAAGAATGTTTTCTTGATTAGGATTTTGAAGAAGAAATACAGAAGTTGATGAACAAGAAGAAGAAGAATACGAAACAGACTCAAGGGAAGAATGGAATAATAAACCTGTTAGTGAAGAGAGAGCGGAAGAAATCCGTGCACGCCATGAAGCGTCTCGTGAACAACATGAAAAAAGAAGACTTCAAATAGAGGAATATAAACAAAAACGTAGAGAAGATGAATTGAAAAAGCGTGAAGATTTAAAAGAGAAAAATAGAATTTTTACAGAAGAAATAAATGCACAAGCAACTGCTAGTGCAGAAAAAACTGTAAAAGATGAAGCAGACGCTAAAGAAAAAGCTATTGAAGAACAAATGGCTCGGATTGAAAAAGAAACTAAAGATAATGAAATAGCAGAAAAGAAAGCTGAAAAAGAACGTAAAATACAAGCTAAAGCTGACAAAGAAGCGGCGGCTAAAGCTAATGCTAAAAAATTAGCCATAAGAAAAGAAGCTATAGCTAAAGCAAAAGCTGACAAAGCAGCGGCAGCGGCTCTAATTGATAAAAAAGAAGCAGCCAAAATAGCTGAAGAGAAAAAAGCAGCGGCTAAAGAAAAAGCTGAAAAACGTAAAATAGCAGCTGAGAAAAAAGCTGATAAAGAAGCAGCTGAATTAGCTAAACAAAAGCAAGATGAAGTAAATGCTATAGCTGAGAAAAAAGCGGCGGCTAAAGAAAAAGCCAAAAAAGAAGCGGCTATATTAGCTAAACAAAAGCGAGATGAAGCTAAAAAAGAAGCAGCGGCAGAAGAGAAAAAAGCGGCAGCAAAAGCTGAAGCTGATAAAGAAGCGGCTGAATTAGCTAAGAAGAAAAAAGCGGCGGCAAAAGCAAAAGCTGATAAACAAAAAGTGGAATTAGCAGCAAAAGCTGAAGCTGATAAAGAAGCAGCTGAATTAGCTAAGAAGAAAAAAGCGGCGGCAAAAGCAAAAGCTGAAAAAGAAAAAGTGGAATTAGCAGCAAAAGCTGATAAAGAAGCAGCTGAATTAGCTAAGAAGAAAAAAGCGGCGGCAAAAGCAAAAGCTGAAAAAGAAAAAGTGGAATTAGCAGCAAAAGCTGATAAAGAAGCAGCTGAATTAGCTAAG
>JAACJV010000022.1 GCA_021378535.1 Ureaplasma sp. Hg1
AGTTAAAACTTTTAAGACGTGATTATTAGCTTTAGCAGATTGAAAAATTGAAATTTTAGACATTGGAGATGGTTTAGCTATTTGTACTAGAAATAAGGTTTAGTTTTAAGTAAATGATTGTTTATTTCTTAACAATAAACAAGGAAATAACAATATAATTAAATGAATATGTATATTAAGGAGAATAATATGAATATTATTAATATTATTGAAAAAAAGAAGCTTGGACAAAATTTAAACGAGTCTGAAATTTATTATGCCATTAATGGTTATACAAATAACGAGATTCCAGATTATCAAATGAGTGCGTTATTAATGGCAATTCGCTTAAATGGAATGAATAACGACGAAACATATTATTTAACTAAGGTGATGCTCGAAAGTGGTGAGCAAATTGATTTAAGAACACCTGACCAATTTGTTATTGATAAACATTCATCTGGTGGTGTGGGTGATAAAGTTTCGTTGATACTTTCACCAATCGTAGCTGCTTTAGGGATCAATGTTGCAAAATTATCTGGACGTGGTTTAGGATATACTGGTGGAACGATAGATAAACTGGAGTCCATTGGAGTGGATTTTGGACATCAATTTAATATGTTAGAACAAATTAAGAAACATAAAATTTTATTAATGGGGCAAACTAAAGATATCGCACCAGCTGATAAGAAAATTTATGCATTAAGAGATGTCACAGCCACTGTTGATTCATTACCATTAATGGCGAGTAGTATTATGTCTAAAAAATTGGCATTGGGTACAAATTGTATTTTTTTAGATGTAAAAGTAGGCAACGGAGCTTTTTGTAGTAATTATAAAATGGGAGAAGAATTTGCTAAAATCTTGATTAATATTGCTAAGCGTTTCGATCGTAAGGTAATGATTCACCTAACAAATATGAATCAACCATTAGGTCAAGCAATCGGAAATCGGATTGAAATTAGAGAAACAATTGCATTTTTAAAAGGGGAAGCGATTCACATCGATTTAAAAGAAATAATATATGAGTTTGTAGCCGATATTTTAATCTATTTTAAGTTAGCTCAGAATAAAAAAAGCGCATACCAAATGATAGATGAAGTTATTGCGAACAAGTTAGCATTCAATGTCTTTATTGATTGGGTTAGTAGTGAAGGTGCAGATAAGGTAAAATTAATTAATAATAATTATTGAAACCCTAAATATCAAGAAGAAATATTAGCATCACAGGATGGATATCTTAATTATCTATCAACTAAAGAAGTTGGTCTAATTGGGGTTGATCTAGGGGCTGGCCGAAAGCAAAAAGGCGATAGTATAGATTTTGATGCTGGTATTTATCTTAATCATAAAACTAATGATAACGTTAAAAAAGGTGATGTTATTAGTTCGCTATATAGCAGTTCACCCATTTCAACGGAAATTATTAAAAGATTTAAAAACAATATAGAAATTATAAACAAACCCCTTGAGTTAAACAAAGCAATTCTTGGATTAATTAAATAGATGTTTATTAATTATTTTAGATATATTGGAATGGATTTAAATTTATAACTATTAAGAAATAGAAATATAATTAATGAATTGAGCGTTATTTTTGTGCATATTATAAAAATTTATTCTGTAATCAGTTATTAAATACTAATTTGTTTAGAATTTTATGATATAATATTAAATTGAATTTTATTATAAAATAATAAAATATTTATATTATAAGGGTGGACATATGGATAATAGTAAAATAGCAACAACCAAAACTACAAGTAAAAAACTTACAAGTTCTCAGGTTGCAAAACAAAATGCAAAGCAATCAACTTCAAAAAAACGAGCAAGTACTAAGACTACAACTGTCAATAAAGCAGCAGCAAAATTGGCAGAAAAAGATATCAAAAAAAGTTTAACAAAGAGTGCACGAACTACTTTACCAAAGTTTGATATGGATGAAATAAAACAAATGGAACCAACATCTAAATTATCATTTAGTGATTCTGAAGATATTAAAAAACCTGGAATTAATCCATTACTATCAGGAATTTTAGAAGCAGGACCAAAGGTATCTACTGGAAAACTTCTATCTCCAGATGAAATTTTAGTACGATTGATTAAAAAAGCTAAAAATCAAAGAAGGAAAGCTAATATATTAGAATTCTCACAAGTTATGGCAGCTTTTGCACACTTAGATTTAACTGAGGAAGAGTATTCTGAAATCTATAAATGTATTTTGTCTAATGGAATAACTATATTTCAAGATGAAGTTAAAAAAGGTAAACGCGGTGCTAAAAAGAAAAACGAATTAGATATTTCTGATGACGATTATGATATTAATAAACCATTTTTAACAACGACAACAACCGAACGTGTGGACGATAGTGTTAAAGCTTTTTTAGGCGTTTTAGGCTCTTCAAAAATGTTAACAGCAAAAGAAGAGATTGAAATTGCTAAACTTCTAGGAAGTGAAATCGAAGAAGAAAAACAATATGCTGTTAACCAATTACTTACTTCTAACTTACGGCTAGTAACTTCGATTGCTAAAAAATATTTAAATAGAGGTCTAGATTTGGAAGATTTGATTCAAGAAGGATCAATCGGGTTAATGAAAGCAATTAGTAAATATGACTATACTTTAGGTAACAAATTTTCAACTTATGCAACATGATGAATCCGTCAAGCTATTACCAGAGCAATTGCAGATCAAGCTAGAACAATTAGAATTCCAGTTCATATGGTTGAAACAATTAATAAGTTAATTAAAACCGAAAGAATGTTAATGCAGGAATTAGGCCGTGACCCAACTATTGAAGAATTAGCAGAAGCAGTTGGTGGTCAAGTAGAAGGTTTTACTCCTAAAAAAATATCAGATATTAAAAAACTTAACATTGACCCCGTATCATTAGATAAACCAGTAGGGCACGATGAAGAATCACAATTTGTGGATTTTGTTCATGACAGTGACTTATTAAGCCCTGAAGAATATACTGAAAAACAATTAATGATGGAACACATTGATGAAATCTTTAGTAAGGTTCTAAGTGAAAAAGAAGAAGATATTATCCGGAGCCGTTATGGACTACCACCATATACCAAACCAATGACATTAGAAGAAGTAGGTAAGGTTCAAGGATTTACAAGAGAACGTGCACGTCAAGTTGAGGCTAAAGCACTACGTAAGTTGAAACACCCTTCTAAAAGTAGTAAATTAAAATCATTTCTAAAAATCGATGAGTAGATTAATTTGAATTGCAAGCCAAATAAAACACGCAGATTGCGTTATGGATGTTGGTTCAGATCACGCCTACCTTGCAGTTCGGTTGCTTAATGCGAAAAAAGCAAAACATGTAATTAATATAGAAATTAATCAAAAACCCTTAAACTCAGGGATTTACACACTAAAGAAAAATAATTTACTAGAAGATACTGAAAACATACTTAATGATGGTTTAAAAGATTTGGAATTTAATCGCACTATTGATTATTGTGTTATCGCAGGAATGGGTAGTCATTCAATCATTGATATATTAGATAATGACGATCCGCATATAAAAAAATATATTGTACAGCCAAACAATAAAGTTGATTTAGTTCGAACATGAATTAAAAAACAAAATTATTTCATTAAAAATGAGACAGTAATTATTGAGCATAATATTTTTTATAATATTATTGTTATTGATAAAGAAGAAGGCACGCCCGTAGTAAGTGCTGAAGATATTTTGCTGGGTCCTATTAACCGAATGGAAAAGGAACCTCTTTTCATGCAAATGATAAATGAAAAATATCACCAATTAAATACTTTGGATTTGAATCTTGTAAAAGAAGAAGTCCGTGTTGAATATAAAATAATAAAAGCAATTTTAGAAGAAACAAAAAATGAAACTAAGAAAAATTAGTAATTTTCTAATTAAATTATACCCATTGAAAACACAAGAAGAATGGGATCTTTGTGGGTTAAAAATTTACGAAGATTTAATGCAGAAAATTGATAATGTCGTAGTTTGTTTGGATATCACAAGTGATTTAGTTGATTTTGCCTTAGCAAACAAGGTTAATTTAATCATTAGTCATCACCCTCTTTTTGAGACAACTGAAAATTTTACAGTTTATCCACAAACAAATAAAATTATCAATCGTCTTAAACAAAATAACATTGCAGCTTTGTTTCTACATACTTGTTTTGATAAAGCAACCAACGGAATGAACGAATGTTTAGCACAAGCTTTAGAATTAAGTAATATTAAACGTGTTCCTAACTCTGACTATCTAGTTGTTGGAACATTAAGTAATGCAATAGATTTCAATACGTTTGTTAGACGCATTAAATTAAAACTTAATCTTGATGAAATCTATGCATTAGAGAGTAAACGACCTAGAAAATTTAATAATGTTGTGATTTGTGGGGGATCTGGTTTTAGTCAAATGGAAACCTTGATTGAAAATAAGAAAAAAAATTCTAAGGAACAATATGATGTTTTTTTAACCGGCGATGTTAAATGGCACAATTGGTTAGATAGCAATGAAAACGGAATCTATGTTATTGATATTGGGCATATTGCTGAAAAGATTTTTATTAAAAAAATAGTAGCAGATTTAAAAAGCGAATATGGTCGATTGAATATATTGAGCTACGAACCAAAAATTAAAATTAAACAGTATTAATTACAAAAACATAACATGATATCCTAATAAGGATTTCATGTTTTTATCAATTAATGACAGTTATAATATAAAGCCGAATTACTATTTTTCAAGTTAATTTTATAATTTTCAACCCGTGCAATAAGCAATCGAAACAGTCAGTTTAATTAATAAATTTAAGAACCAAATAAATAATTTAACTTTAATTAAAATAAATCATAATTTATAGCTTACTTATGTATAATAAATAAGAAATGAAATTTAAGAACTATTTAGAATAATTTCAAACAACATAATAATTAGAGTAGTAAAGTGGAAAGCTATTGAGTTAATTAACTAAAAGCTAAATACAATATAAAACTAATTATGCTCAATCGGGAGTGTAATTTTTAAATGTGTTAAATCTTAATTACCTAATCAAAATTAAAGGAAAAACAAAATGAGAAAAATGAATAAAAAATTAATAACAAAACTATTATTTATGACGGGTGCGCTTGGAATTATCGTAATTCCAACAGTTGCTACCTTAACATCATGTAGTAGTAGTAGCACTGAGGACAAAGATAATAATGATAAAACATCAATTACAAAAATAACAGTTGCTTACGATGCTACAAAAGTTAATTCGGATGGAACAACAGGAGCTTATGTATTGCCTAGTGATGTAACTATGGATGATATCAATCAACCGCGATTACAATTAGTTGTGAATGCTAATGAAACATCAGTGTTAGACATAGGAACAGAACTTTTAAATTGTGATAAGGTTAAGGAAATCATTATTGATAATACTCCCGTAACGGGAATCAATGGTTTTTTACCTAAACATTTAGAAAAATTAACTATTACTAATAATTCTAATTTGACAATGTTATTATCCGCGTACGGAACACCGAATGAATTTAAAAATAATTTACATGACGGTTACCCCTCTGTGCTTATTATTGATTATAATATTTCAATTTCATATAAAATTGCTGATAATGATAATTTATCTACCATATCTCTTGGATCGTGCGACGACACTGAAAGTAGAATTCATTCCACATCAACTACCGTAGATATTTTAAATAATAAAAAATTAAGTTTTTTAACCATAGAATATGCTAGATTAGATAATTTGAACCTTACTAATGAAAAGAGTCTAGAAAAATTGGCTTTAGGAGCAAGTATTATAGGAAATTTAGATGTTTCAGGAATTACTGAATTGAAAGAATTGCGTTTAGTATATTTTAGTGTGGTAAATAATTTAGATGCTTCAAATTCAGGCTTAACCACAATGCTAATTACAAATCCTGAATGGACGCCGCAAGTTACGACAGATACTATACGTATAGTAAACTTAAATTTATCAAATACTCATTTAACAAAGTTGAATGTTGAAAATTTAGATCCTCGTTTAAAAACATTAAATATTAATAATTGTAATGATTTAACAAGTGTCCCAGGCTTAGATAAAAAATGAGATGGAAATGGATTGAATATAAATGACAATAACGGAAAAATTGATCATTCTAAAATTAAAGATAAATCAGTTCATTGACTATAATAAATGGATCGTATTATCAAATAGTACAAACTAATAAGAATACTGTAAAATCAAACATAGTAGTTTAATGACTTAAAGTGATTTACTATAAAAAATAATTAATTCTAAAAAAGATAGTTAGCATACCTATTTATTTGGAATTTTAATTTCAGATATTGTTTTCACTAAAATTAAATGCATAATATTCGACTCTCATAAATTTATAAACTAAATTTTAACATGATTTCTAGGAAACGTATAACAAGGTATTAAGAAAATTCTAACTAGCGTTATATGGATTTAAATAGTTATGTCAACTTATAAATTTTATATTTATTATGAATTAATCAGCAAATTAAAAATAATAAAGTGGTACAACGTAGTAAACCATTCCTTTTTAGTAATTTTTTTGTCTACTAATGGGGGAATGGTTTAATTTCTATTTTTTATTACGTTTAAATGATTTAACAAATTTTTGTCTTCAACTAGTCCACTTACTTGGAGAAACTAAATATTGATCTAAAATTTCAAGGTATTCCTTTTGATGGCTAATGTGGGGCGAATGTTCGGCTCCTTCGATTACATGGGTATGTAATACTTTAATAATGTTTTGAAAGTAGGGAATCGTCTTCTTGCTTAATACTAGTTTGTCAGCACTACCCATAATTAGAACTATTGGACAAGTAATTCTTAGAATAGCTTGATGCTCGGTTTCGATTGATGGTGCGCTCACAATGTTGCGAAATAGAATACTTTGAGCTTTAGAGATGGTTGTTTTTTTCTCATTGATATAATTGTTAATCCAACGGTATGTTTCCATTAATTTGTCCTTATTAAATTTATTGTCTTGATAGCTATATGTTTTAACCAAATTATCTTTTACAGACGGATTAAGCGGATCTTCAAGAATTAATAATTTAATTTTTTCAGGAATTAATGATGCAATGATACAAATAATAGCTCCTCCCATGGAATGACCTAATAAGAAAACATTTGTCAATTCATGACTGACAATGTAAGAGGCAACCATTGATGCATATAATTTAATATTAATTTCATTCTTGTCAATGTGAGTTTGGTTAATTGATTTGCCATGAAGTGGCAAATCAATTAAATGAACATTATATTTAAGTTGATGATAATGTTCAGCCACTGCTTGAAACGAAGCAGCCGATGAAGTTATACCATGGATAATAACCATTGTTTGGTTACCCTTACTTTTTAAGTGGGTGGTGTCAAGTTCTTGATATGGGATTATTTTAAAGTCCATAATAAAATCCTCAATTAAATCTTAACAATGATTGAATCAATTGCTTGTTTTAAGTCCTTATCTTTTTTAATTAATAGTTTAACCTTATTAATTCCACTCATAACAGAAGAGTGGTCACGGCCACTAAACAATGAACCAATTTCACTATATGATAATTTTAAACGTTCGCGTAAAACGTACATAGTAATATGACGAACTGTTGTTACTTCTTTTAAACGACTTTTAGATTTAATGACATCAGGTTTAGCCCCATAAATTTTACAAACTGCATCAATAATCATTTCAGGGTTAATGCTAAAACTTTCCTTAGTATATTGATTGCCAAATTCATTACTTAAAACATCGTTTACAACTTGTTCAGTAATTACTGCATAAGGGTCTAAGTTTTGGATTGCATAAAAGATAATTCGATTTAACATTCCTAATAACTTTCTTAGGTCCTTATTAAAAAAATGAACGATTAAAGCAATAGCTTCATTAGTAAAGTTAAAAGTGTCAGCATTTGATTTAATCCGGTCTTCAACAATGATTTGTAAAATTTCGATATCAGGTTGAGTGATTCTAATTGACAAACCAGATGCAAAACGGGATACCATTCGCTCTTGCAAACCATCTAGTTCATCCGGCATTTTATCGCTTGTCATCACAATATGTTTATTGTTTCTAATTAAATTATTAAAAATATTAAAGAAGATTTCATTCGTTTTTTCTTTATCACTTAAATATTGAACATCATCAATTAATAGAAGGTCATAACTACAATAACGATCTTTTAATTGTTCGACTGCTTGACCGCCCTTACTAATAGCACTAAAAACATCACGGCAGAATGTTTCGGTTTCAATGTAACGGATTGCCTTATTAGGGTGACTCCGATGATAGGTGTTTCCTAAAGCATGCAACAAATGGCTTTTACCTAGACCTGTGCCCCCGTAAATAAATAGCGGATTAAATGCCTTACCAATATTATTACTAACCGAAATAGCGGCATTATAAGCGCTCTTATTAAAATCACCAACGATAAAATTATCAAATGTATATTGTTTGTCTAAACCTTCGCAAACATTTGTGTTAGAACTTGTATTAATATTTCGTTCAACTGTTAATTTAGTTAGTTTAGCTTCTTCCTTCAGAATAAAAATAACATTAATTTCAGTGTTGAATTGAGCACTAACTAATTCTTCAATTTCATATTTATGATCGTTATTTAAAATATCTTTAGCAAATAACGATTTAGCGATAATGTAAAGTCGGTTATCATTTAACTCTAGAACTTTTGTGGTAGCAACACATTCGTTGTAAATGGTAGGGTTGTCAATTGTACTCATTAATTGTTGCACAACAAGATTCCAAATTTGATTTAATTTTTGTTTATCAACGTTAATCATTATTTACTCCTAATATTTTATTCATAGATATATCCATATCTACATGTTACAATTTTAAATTAATAAATTAATAATATCAATATAGATTTATGATTATTAAAAAAATATTATAAATTTTAGCGATTTATTTATAAATATGTTATTATTTGTAAGTATATTGCTTAATAGGCAAATAATTTAGAAATTAAAAATTTATATTAAAGGTGGTGTCACTATGAAACGAACTTATCAACCAAATAATCGAAAACGAGTTAAAGTACATGGTTTTCGTACTAAAATGAAAACAAAAAATGGTCGTAAACAATTAGCTCGTCGTCGTTTAAAAGGACGACACAATTTAACTGTATCTGACGAAAAAAGATAGACCTCTATGAACAAACAATTACGTTTATTAAAGAAAAAAGATTTTGATTTAGTTTTTAAAGCCAAATCAAAAGTCGCTAGTAAAGATTTTATTATCTATAGAAAACCTAATAATTTAGGGCATGCCCGTATCGGGATATCTATTAGTAAAAAATCATTTAGATTAGCAGTAGATCGTAATTTAATCAAACGGCAAGTCCGTTCAATGTGTCAAAACGCAAATGTTTTTGATTCAAACTATGACATAATACTAATAATCAAACCGCAGTACAAAAGTAAGCAATTTGATTTAAACAATCAGGAATTATGTTATTTATTTTCTAAAATTCTTACGAAGGGAGCCAAAGTATGTCACATGAAGACGCAATAAATGAATATAAAAAAATATTGATGCCCGGATTTGCTACTTTGACTCCACATGATAAAAGTAAGAAATTAATTAATAAAATTATTAAAGAAATAATGAAATGAACTAAAATTGCAATTTACTTATTTTTATTCTCAATGGGACTATATGGTTGTTTTCAAACATATAGTGATTATTGAACAATGTCTTCAACAACAATTGGTAACGGATTAGAATTTGGTTTTAATTATGGAACCACAGGTGATATTCGGTTTGATTTACAATATGGCGGAAGCGGTCCTTATTATCCTTATAGTGATTGATCACTTGATTATGGACCATTCTACGCTTTCTTTGTATGACCATTCGCGCAGTTGTTATTAGATTTTATGTATGCGACAAGAAGTTGACCATTAGGTTTAAATGCTCTTGTGGGAATTGTTCTAGTCTTATTAATTATTAGAATTATTACGATGGCAATTTCAGCCCGTTCAATGTTACAAACTGAAAAGATGACGGAGATCCAGGGCAAGATGGCCGAGGTGAATGCCAAGTACAAGGGTGCCAAGGATATGCAATCAAAGCAAAAGAAGCAGGTTGAAATCCAGGCGCTCTACAAAAAGCATAACGTTAAACCATTTGCCGCCTTTGAGCAGATTTTCGTAACCTTACCAATTTTCTTGGTTATTTACCGGGTAATTACAACGTTGCGACCACTTAAAATGATTTCATTATTTGGAATCTGGGATTTAAGTTTATCACCATTGACTGAAATCTTTAGTCACTTCACTGACATGGGATGAGCTTATATATTCTTCCTATTATTAGTTATACCGGCTCAATTCCTGAGTCAGCGTGTTCCTCAGATGTTAGCCCGCCAACGTGGTAAGAGCGCTAGCACTGTAGGTAAGAAGAATAACGATCAACTTAAGAAAACAAAAATGATGCAGACTGTAATGACTGTATTCATGGCGATTATTGCTGCAGTTAGTGCATCAGGGATTGGTTTGTATTGATTCTTTAACGCGTTATTATCAATGCTTCAATCATACATTATGCATCAAGTTATTATGCGACGTAGACAAACTAAATCTACAGAGTCAAAGTTAGCCAAACTAACGGGGATCGATTAATGGATAAAAAGAAGATAAAATCATATCTACAGCAAGAGAGTTTTGTTCCAAGTAAAAAAATGGGACAAAACTTCTTGTCGTCTATTACAGTTAAAAATCAAATTGTAGCAGCAGCTGAGATAACCAAAAATGATTTAATAATTGAAATTGGACCAGGGCTTGGAGCAATTACTGAGATTCTTGTAACAGAGGCAAAAGATGTAATAGCAATTGAATTAGATAAACGTTTATGTGAACAATTAAGAAACACCATCAAGGTTCCTAATATCAAAATCATTAATGATGATATTTTGACATTCGACCTTGAAAAACTATTGTTGCAATATCAAGGTTATAACAAAATCAAAGTAGTCGCTAATTTACCTTATTCGATTTCAAGTAAGATTATTTTTAAGTTGATGAAACTAAAAATGATTGATGAGATTATTATTATGGTTCAAAAAGAGATGGCTGAAAGAATCACCGCTAAACCGCGAACAAAAGATTATAACGCTTTTACAGTTTTAGTTAGTTTATTTTGTGAATCTAAAAAACTATTCCTTGTTAAACCAGATGCTTTTGTTCCAGCCCCACGAGTGGATTCAATGGTAATAAGTTTAACGCATGCAACAACTTATGATGTTGATGTTGATGCGTTCTATAAATTTGTTAAATCTTGTTTTTTAATGAAACGAAAAAAACTAACTAACAACATGAAACTTCGATATCCTTTAGATAAGATATTAGCTATTTTTGAAACATTACAAATTAATGTTAATGATCGACCTGAAATGTTGGACACTAGCAAATATATGGAGTTATACAAAATCCTAGAAGGAGATAGCAATGACTAAAGCATATGCTAAAATTAATTTAGGATTAACTGTTTATAAAAATATGTTCCGTGAACAAAAACATAAAATACGTTCTATCTTTATTTTGGATGATACTTATTTTGATGAATTAAAATTCACTAAAAATGATAAAAATTTAGAAATTGTTTACTACGTTGATAAACGTAGGATGTTAATTGAAAACGACATTGTTTTAAAAGCTTTGGAATATTTAAATAAGAAATATAATTTTCCAATTAATTATTATATTAATGTTAATAAGAGAATACCAATTGGTGCGGGTCTTGGTGGCGGTTCATCTGATGCTGCTTGTGCAATGTTACAAGTTTTATCAGATAACAGGTTTGATATTGAAGACCTAGACATGCATGATATAGCAATGACATTAGGGAGTGATATTCCATTCTTCTTGTACCAATATAAAATTGGATTAGTTAGTGATATTGGGAATATTATTTTAGAATTAGATGAATCATTGATTCCTAAATATAATATAATCCTTAGTGATATTTGTATCAGTACTAAAAAAATCTATGATTTATTTGACCGAAATTCACTGATTGTTCAACAATCAAATTATGAAAAAATAATCAATCATTTAAAACGAAAAAAACCATTATCAATTTATAATAGTTTACAACCAATTTGTTTTAAACTTAATACCAAATTAGAAAAAAGTTTTAAAGAGCTAGAAAATAATAATAACTATTTATTTTTGACTGGTAGTGGTAGCGCGATAATTGAAATTCCTAAGGAGGGATACTAATGAAAACAAGAACAAGATATGCTCCAAGTCCAACTGGCTTTTTCCATGTTGGTGGTGCTCGAACAGCTTTGTTTTGTTATTTGTATGCAAAACAACAAAAAGGATCTTTTATAGTAAGAATTGAAGATACTGACATCAAACGAAATGTTGAAGGTGGTATTGAAAGCCAGCTAGCTAATTTGTCATGATTAGGCATCGAACCAGATGAATCAATTGAAAAACCAGGTGAATATGGACCCTATTTACAATCTGCTAAATTAGAACGGTACCGGACTTTAGCTAATGATTTGTTAGATAAAAAATATGCTTATCGTTGTTTTTGTAGTAAAGATCAATTAGATAAAGATAGACAAATTGCTGAGGCTAGTCACCAAACACCAAAATATAACCGTAGATGTTTGCATTTAAGCCAAACTGAAATTGATGAAAAATTAAATAATAAGGAATCCTTCATTATTAGAATAATGATAGATGAACAAAGAGATTATACTTGAAATGATTTAGTTCGCAGTAACATAACCATCCCCGGCAGTGCGTTAACTGATTGCGCAATCTTAAAATCTAATGGGATTGCAATGTATAATTTCGCTGTCGTAGTTGACGATTACGATATGAAAATTACTGATGTTTTAAGAGGTGAGGAACATATTAGCAACACACCATATCAAATTGCTATTAAGCATGCATTAGGGTTTGATAATCAAAATATTAATTACGGACATTTATCAATTATTGTTAATGCTTCTGGTAAAAAATTAAGTAAACGAGATACGACCTTAAAACAATTTATTAATGATTATAAAAAGATGGGTTATCCACCCGCTGCAATTATTAACTTTTTAGCTTTATTAGGTTGAAGTCCAAATAGTAAAAAAGAAATCTTAACCCTTCAACAATTAATTGAACAATTTGATTTAAAACGAGTTAGTAAAGCTCCGGCTTTTTTCGATGTAAAAAAAATGGATTGGATTGCTAATCAATATTTTAAGAAAATGGATCAAGATAAATATTTACAATTGGTTACACCTTTTTTAAAACCACTTCCAAAACACTTAATTGACAAACAAGAAGATATTTTATTGTTATTTAAGAATCAACTTAATAAAGCATCTGATATCAACGGCTTAATTGAAGATATTTTTCATTCCTTTGATATTACTAGACGTGATGCTGAGGTCAATGAAGTTTTGGCTGACGATTCAGCTATCAAAGTAATTAAAGCCTTCAAAAGCAGTTTAATGCTAAGTAAAGATTGAGATGAAGAAAATATTAAAACAATAATTAAAACTATCCAAACTGAATTAGATGTTAAGGGAATGGCTTTGTTTATGCCGATTAGAATAGCTGTATCAGGCCAAATGCATGGCCCTGAATTAGCTAAATTAACCTTTTTGTTATCACTTGATGTTGTCCTTAAAAACATTGATTTACTATTAAAGGATTTGGGAGCATTATAATGAAGAAGAAATGTATTTTTTTTAAAGACCCCATTCATAATTTGATTAACTTTTATGAGGAAGATCAATGAATGCTAGAATTGATTAATACTCCTGAGTTTCAGCGATTAAACCGCATTCAACAATTAGGTGGTTCATCAAGCGTTTTCCCAGCGGCGACACATTCCCGTTTAACCCATTCATTGGGTACATACGAAATGGCCCGAAGAATATTAAAGCATATTGATATCGACGGTATTACAAGTTATCAACGAAAAATGATTTTAGCTGTGGCGTTACTTCATGATATAGGCCATGGGCCCCATAGTCACGCCTTTGAGTGATATACCGATTACAAACATGAAGCAATGACTATTGAAATTATAGTTAATCCTAAAACAGCTATTAATAAAATTTTATTAAAAAATAAAATTAACCCCCAAGACTTAGCTGACGTAATGTTGAAAAAGACCAAACACAAATGAATGATTGATTTAATTTCAAGTGAAATAGATGCTGACCGAATAGATTATTTATTGCGAGACAGCCACTTTACAGGCGTTTCTTATGGCGTAATTGATTGCAATATATTATTTAAATGAATGAAGTGTCGTGATGATGAAATTGTTTTTAGCAAGAAGGCTGTTCACGTAATTGAAAATATTTTATTTGCTAGATATTATATGTATTTGCAAATATATGAACACAATAATTCAATTTGCTATGAATGATTAATTAAACAAATTATGATGCGAGTAAAAGATTTATATCAAACAAAATATAAGTTTGTTGATAAATTTAATTTGTTAAATCATTTTAATTCATGATTAAATAACAAACCGTGAGAGGTAACTGAATTCATTAAATTGAATGATGATATTTTTAATACCTTTCTAATTTCTTTACAATACGAAAATGATTCTATTTTAAAGGAATTAACCAACGGTCATTTGTATCAAAATGATTTTTTAGTTGTCGAATATGATGAAGCTTTAAAAGCTAAAATATTAAAAGTTTGTATAGACAAAAAACTAGATCCTAAATATTATTTAGACGAAAAATCATTTAAAAGAAATATCTATCAAACAGAACAACCGATTAAAATTTATGATGAGGAAAATAACACGATTTGTTTATTAACAGATTCGAGTGACTTAATCCAGAATAATATGAAAACAAAATTTGAAAGAAAATTATTGTTTTATAATAAAAATTTGATAAAATAACTAAAGGAAGAGTGAAAATAATGAAAAAAAATTTAATTGACTATGCTTACGATGTGGCGAAGGAAGAGTTTAAAGATCAACCCTTTACCTTTAATCAACTATGGAAACCGACATACAAAGCAGCTAAAATAAAAAGTACGGTAGCAAAAGAGTATATTGGAGATTTTTATACTGATTTATTACAAGATATTCGGTTTGTTTTATTGGGTAAACAGACATGAAAATTAAAAGAATATGTAAAGTTTAATGAATACGAAAAAATGTCTAAAGCAATGTTTGGATATGAAGAGTATCATGAAGCTGAATATGAAGAATTTTTAAATGAAAATGAAATTAAAGCAATAAAAAATAAGAATAAAGTTGAACCTACGGTTGATTTATTAGACGAATTAGGTGATCTTGAGGATGCTAAAAATACAGAAGCAAAAGAAATCAATGCATTACTAGATAAAGAAATAAATGGAGAATAATTATGAAAAAAATTGAAACTAAATTTGTAAACGCAAAAGAAATGATAAGCGAAGCTCAAAAAGGTAAATATGCAATTGCACATATTAACACCAATAATATGGAATGAGCTCAAGCAATTCTTCAAGCTGCACAAGAAACACAATCACCAGTTATTATTGGAGTTTCTGAAGGCGCTGCAAAATATCACTGAGGATTTCCGACATGTGTCGCTATGATTAATGCTTTAATGATAGGTGGTAACATTACCGTTCCTGTAGTATTGCATTTAGACCACGGAACATTTGAAGGATGTAAAGAAGCATTGGCAGCTGGATTTAGTTCAGTAATGTTTGATGGATCACATTTAGGTTTTAAAGAAAATTTAAATAAGACTGCTGAAATTACTAAATTAGCAAAACATTATGGTGCTAGTATGGAAGCTGAAGTAGGAACAATCGGTGGCGAAGAAGACGGCGTTATAGGTAATGGCGAAATTGCTAGCCCAGCTGAATGTCGTGAATTGGCTGCTTTAAACATTGATATGTTAGCAGCTGGAATTGGAAACATTCATGGTTTATATCCTGACAATTGAAAAGGACTTGATTTCGATGTTTTAAAAATCATCGCTACTACAACTGGCAAACCAATTGTATTGCATGGTGGTTCAGGTATCCCTGATGATCAAATTCGTAAAGCTGTTTCATTAGGTGTTGCAAAACTTAATGTTAATACTGAATGTCAATTAGTATTCACCGCTGCAACAAGAGTTTACTTTGAAGAAAATAAAGATCTTCAATTAATGAAAAAAGGATTCGATCCTCGTAAAGTATTAGCTCCTGGTAAAGAAGCTATTAAACAAGAATGTATTTCTAAGTTTAAATTAATTGGTTCAATCGGACGAGCTAAAACTGAAGCTTAATTAAGATAATAATATAATTAAAGTTAACCTTACGAGGTTAACTTTTTTTTTATGAAAAATTAATGTATAAATTAAAATAAAAAATAGCATCCACCAAGGGTGCTATTTATAATTTATATTTAATATTGATAATTAACTATTAATGCTTATCGTTTTTAAAATATGTAATTTCAAATTGCTTAGCAAGATCATGTAAATAATCTGGTCTAACATAGAGACTATAGGTTAAAACCGTATTGATTGATCAATTTAGTGGTCCATGCTTTATTTGCTTACCGCGTAGAGTTAAAGTTTCACGTTCCTTGTAATAATCCTCCATGACTACGTTATAGTCTTTAATTTCTTGTTTTACTAAGTTTAAACTATATTCATTTTCATAAACCTTATTTAGCTTCGGTTTAATGTCATTAATCTTTAAAGGGTAACCTAACGCCACTGCTAAAATTGGTGTGCATCGACCTTCTAATTTTAATTTTTTAGCAATTGGTACAATATTACCTCTTACCCCACCTAAATAGCAGCCACCTAGACCTAATGAAAGGGCAGCATCAAATAAGTTAGTTGCTGCGATTGTACAATCAACCGCGCCTGATATTAACATGTTAGGCGAATCAACGATTGGTAGTTCCATATTGTTCATATCACTTTGAGCAATTTTTATACGATTTATATCAGCCATAAAAACAACTAGTAAAGGAGCTGTTTTGATTCATTCTTGATTTAAATTATTTTTAGCAATAAATTCTTTAGTTTCATTATCAGTAATAATGATAGCACTAAAATGATGGCCATTAATTGATGTAGGTGCAGCATTAATAACTTGTTTTAGTTTGTTTAATTTTTCTACTTCGATTGGTTTGTCTTCAAAAGAACGGACCGATGTTCTTGTTAACATTAAATCTATTAAACTAGCCATTATAAGTTTAAAGCCTTTTTAATTTCACCTTCAATATCACTAGGTGTTTTTTTAGATTCGAAACGGTCGATTATTTCTCCACTCGATGAAATTAAGAATTTTTCAAAGTTTCATTTAATTGCCTTACTATTTGTGTTTTCAATTAAGTATGAATACAACGGATGTTGCTCCTTACCTTTTACATTAATTTTTGACATCATTGGGAAACTTACTCCAAATTTAAGTTGGCAAAAACTTAAAATTTCTTGATCACTACCCGGATCTTGATGCAAGAATTGATTACACGGGAAACCGATAATAACAAAATTATTATCCTTATATTTTTTATATAAGGTTTCTAGTCCTTCAAACTGTTTGGTGAAACCGCACTTTGATGCAGTATTAACAATTAATATAGTCTTGTTTTTAAATGATTCAAGTGACGTTGTTTTACCATCCATTGAATTAAAATTAATATCATATATATTCATTTTTTATATCTCCTTTTAATTTTTTATTTTAAATATATCAATGGATGAAAACAATTTTTAAATTAATTTCATCATATTTTGATGCTATTTATATCATATATTTTATCACATATAATATCACTCCATAGTTAATAGTAGTATCTATATTAGCGAATTTAATTTGTCCATTTTATTTACTATAAAATCTAGGATTTAAAAGAAAAAAACAGCTAACAAATCAGGTAATAAATTTAAAATCTATTACTTGATAAATATTTATTTTTAAAGTTGCTATTTAATTTGTATCTATATCTATTAATGAAAACGTAAAATAATTAAAATATGGTTAAGAAATTATGTATAATATTCCGGGGGTGATAAAATGTTTTTATGGAAACACACAAATGTTAGATCAATATCATGAGAGATTATTGTTAGCACTACATGTACTTTTTTGTTATTTATAATTTGAATGATAGGTGCTAGTGTTACATTGAATTTATTTGACAGTTCACAAACTAATGAAATATTAGGGATATGTTTTACAATTATATTTTTAATCATCGCTCTTGCTATTCCATGCTTAATTGGTTATAAAACTTTTGTTTTTGCTAAAAAAAGTGGGGATAAAGAATTATTATTAATGTCATATTTACAAATGACACCGTTAGCAATTACACAATTAATTGCTATTGGTTTTGCTATTAAAAGAATTATTAATCTTAATAGTAACAATACTACAACAACAAAGAAATTTTTGAATTTTGAATTTAAGAAATCTAATTCGAAAATTTAATTAAATAAAGAGTTAATACTCAGAAAAGGAAACTACAAATGAATAAAAATTATTTTTCGTTTTTATCAAGAATGCAGTTAAGATATAAACTAAATTATTTTATGGTAATACTTCTTGTATTGCTAATATTGATTCCACTTTTAATTATTCCAGGAGTAATTTCATCGCAATCAATGAATGTATACGATGCTTCATACCAAACTACAATATATAGTTTTGAAATTGTTTTTATGGCAATAATCGGAATAATGGCTTCAATTTTATGTGTTCGTCTATTCAAGACAAGTTTAGATGATGGCACTGAATTATTAATTTTATCAAAGCCCATAAGCAGAAAACAAATTACAGCAACTAAAACAGCTGTCTTCTTTCTTGGCTGATTGTTTATAACAATAATCGGGATACTACTTATTGGAATTAGTTATGCTATTCCAGATAGTGTTGCTTGATATGGAATAGCAGATAAATCCTTATTTATTCCTGGCTTTATTATTGGATCATTACTTACTTGAATTATATTTGGATTTAGTTCATTACTAATAGCTTTATCATTTGGTAAAATAGCGGCTCTAATTTTTGGAACTTTATTACCTATAATTGTACTTATTATTGGATTAGTTTTACCTATGTTTATGACATGAGGTCATAATTTTAATGAATTACAAACTTCTGATGCATACGGAAGTGGTATGGTTGCTTTGGATAAAAACGGTAAAAAACATGATGTTCTAAATATGGATATAGAAGACGACTACTATAATAATGGTAAAAAAGTAAGTCCTCAAGCAGCCTTAAATAAAAGCATCAAGTCAATTGATACAATCAACAATGATATTGTTTTAAATGCTTCTTTAAATGTTGGAATGCAATTTATGGATATCTTTACACTTAATAGTCAGAGCAGAGCTAAACACGATGGGTATTATAATATCTATAATGCTGCAACGTATAGTTTTGAAAAACCAAGAAAAATAAAAATTGATGACTTTACTAAAACATATGCTGACCTTAATAATAGTTCGTCTAGTGCTAATAAACACCTTACTTTAAATTACGGTTTTGATAAAGATTCTTATTATCGAAACGCCGCATATTATTATAATGACGACAAAAATATAATTGATAATGTTGATACCAACTTAATATTAAATGATAGTTCAGAACCTTTTAGTACAAAAGAATGAATATTATTATTAGATTTAATTAGTGATGCAGACGCTTCTGCTAAATCTAGTGGTGTATCAATAAACTATCAAGAAGAGATTGTTAATAGTTTGGCAAGTAAAATTTGAGATAAGAATTATAGAGTAGACCCAATTACGCTTAACAATCAAGTATCTGTGTTATTTAATAAAATAACATATAACTTATATGTTAACGACGGA
>JAACJV010000023.1 GCA_021378535.1 Ureaplasma sp. Hg1
TTTACTGTTGTTGTGTGTCAAATCATAGCTTATTTAAAAAGATTAGGTGATTCTAGTTGTGTTAGAGCTATGTTGTTTGTTTAATCTATAGGATATACGTCATATATCGAACCTATTTATATATAAAACAGGAGTAATTTATTAAAGATACTCAAAATGATCTCTTATTCTAGCCTATTAGCGTCCAGTGTTACACAAATAATGTTGTTAGCAAGTGAATAAAGGGTGTTCTATAGGTAATTTGCCCTATGTTTGTAGCAAAATTGCTAGATCTTAAGTCTGCTCCGCATATAAAGTAAGGCAAATCATTACCTAACTAGTTTAAGTTTTGATTAATTTCATTAACATATATTATATATCTTAATGTACATTTATTTAATAATACCTATTATTAAGTGTAAATATTGTTATTATATATATTCCAATATCTTTTGCATTGGTTGTCTTATAGACCTCTTAAATGTACATATAATGCGTGTTCTATTGTGAATTAACCAGCTATTTACAATAGACACTCGATTTTTACTGTTGTTGTGTGTCAAATCATAGCTTATTTAAAAAGATTAGGTGATTCTAGTTGTGTTAGAGCTATGTTGTTTGTTTAATCTATAGGATATACGTCATATATCGAACCTATTTATATATAAAGTAGGATTAATTTATTAAAGATACTCAAAATGATCTCCTATTCTAGCCTATTAGTGTTCAATACTGCATAAATAATGCTGTTAGCAAGTGAATAAAGGGTGTTCTATAGGCAATTTGCCCTATGTTTGTAAGATGTTAGGTCTAGAAATTATTACGCACTAGAATAGAGAGCATTAATAATGCTAACTTGATTCTAGAATAGGAAGCGCAAGGGTGACACATCATTATTTGACTAAAGCACTTCTATGCACCTTCTATAAATATTTATTAATAGATAGAATATTATAACGCTAATTTTCTTCATGTTTCTTATCATTAAAATATTATTATGACTCTATAATATTACGCCACTATAAAGTATTAAACATAATTATATCGGATTTAAAAAATTTAATATTTAATATAGAAAAAAAGCCCCCATTGAACAGAAGGCTTCTTATTATTAATATCTTGTTTACTATTCCATTTTAGATTTTAATTTAAATCATATTTTTTCAATTATTTTAACATCATAATCAGCATTGTTTCAACGTTTGGAGTCAAACTCAATCCCTAATAAACTTGCTAATTCTGGAAGAGATATATTTTCTGTATCATCTATGATGCCCAACATGTTAGCGACATCCACAACATCTAATGTTGGGTTTTTTAAACGTTTATTTAAATATTTTCATAGTAATTTAAAATGCATAACATTACCTTTGTAAGAGATTAATGTATCAGAACTAATAAATTTTAAAATTTCTGGAAAGGCTTCTTTTTTTATTAATGCTTTTTGTTTCAATAAACCTTCAGTTATTCTTGTTCTATCAATAAATTCAGAACTCAATTTTTTTTCCACTTTAATTAAAATATTTTTTTTTGATATCAATTTATTATTTTCAAACTTACGTGCTGCAAATTGAACAATTTCAGCTGTCTCAGGATTGTTATTGGTAGATTCTAAATCAAAGATAATTATTTTTTTATCTTGAAATAAACTTTTTTCCATAGTTATCTCCTATCTGAATCTTCAGAACTTTGAACTAAAACTCATTTTTCAACATTGTGAAAACATATATTTTGTTATTATTTTATGGCTTGTAAACATTGATTCACCATTTTCGCGATCTTTTACAAATACGGGTACTTCCGCTATTTTCATACCTTTTCTAATTAAGAAAGCTATTGTTGATGGTTCTACTTCTAAATAACTATTTCGTAAAAAAGCTTCCATAACAATCCAGTTATATAACCTTATTCCACAAGTAGGATCACTTATTTTCTGATGCGCTCGTAAATAGAATAATGTTTGTAATATATTATGAGCGGTTTTTTTTAGACTTGAAGGATCAGATGTTTCATCATTTAAATATCTACTACCGCAAACTATATCAAAACCTCTAGCTGCTGTGTTCAACATTTTTTGAACATCTTTAGCTGAATGCTGACCATCTCCATCAAATTGCACAATGTATAAATAATTATTATTTAAAGCATATTGCATTCCTGTCCTAATCGCTTCTGATAAACCTCGATTTTTACTATGTGATATATGGTTTATTTTATTAGCTTCTAAAACTTCTTTTGTGTCGTCACTTGATCCATCATTTATTACAATATAATTAAAATTTGTATTTGCTTTAATATCATTCACTGTTTTAATGATAGCTTCTGATTCGTTATAAGCTGGAATTACGATTAGCAGTTTATCTAAACTAATTTCTAAATTTTTATTTAGTTGGTGAGTCGTTTTGCTCAACGCTGTTTGGAATTTCTGCATCTTCACCATCTCCTTCATCATCATGTTTAAAGATTGCCACAGATTGAATTTTTTCATTATCAGATACATTCATTATTTTAACACCTGAAGTTGAACGTCCAATGATGTTAACTTGCTTAATAGGCATTCTAATGATTTTTCCTGAAGAAGTAATCAATAGTCCTTCTTCATCACCATCCACTAATTTAACACTCGCTAATTTTCCTGTTTTTGGTATTACCTTTAATGTGGTTACACCTTTTGCCCCTCTTTTTGTTAGTCGGTATTCTTCTTTTTTAGTTAATTTCCCATAACCTTTTTGCCCGATTGAGAAAACATATTCTCCATCCGTTGAGGTTCCAGTTCCTACAACATAATCTTTTGCTGTTAATGTAATACCTTTAACACCTGAAGCGGTTCGTCCCATACAACGAGCTTGGTTTTCTTCGAAACGAACTAATAACCCATTTGATGCTCCAATGAAAATTTCTTCTGTTCCATTTGTTTTATGAACAGAAAATAATTTATCATTTTCCTTCAACGTAATAGCAATTTTACCATTTTGTCGAATTGAAACAAAATCAGCTAAACTAGATCGTTTTACTAATCCATTTATTGTTGTAAAAAATAAAAAACCATCATCGTAATTATCAACTGCTAGAATTGATAATATTTTTTCACCTTTTTCAATATTAATAACATTGATTGCTGGAATACCTTTAGATTGGCGACTTCCAGGTGGGACTTGATGACCCCTTATTCGATAAACTTTTCCAGCATCTGTAAACATTAAGATGTCAGTATGTGTACTTGTCACAACTATTTTTTCGACATCATCATCTTCATGAGTTTTCAAACCTTGTAGACCAACGCCGCCTCTTCTTTGAGTTCTGTATGTATCAATTGGTAAACGTTTTAAATAACCACGTCGTGACATTGTTATTACAATGTCTTCAACCGGAATTAAATCTTCGTCATCAATAGAAGAAGAAGCTCCATATAATATTTCTGTTCTTCTTTCGTCGCCGTACTTGTCTTTAATATAGTCTAATCGATCAATTATAATTCCGATTTGCTTGTCATGCGAATCTAATATTTCATTTAATTGTTTAATAGTTTCTTTTAAGGTAGCTAATTCTTGTTCAATTTTTTCACTTTCTAAAGCACTTAAATTACGAAGACGCATATCTAAAATTGCTTTTGCTTGTATAGTGGTTAAACTAAAACGCGCCATTAACGCTTTGTGCGCTATCTCGTTATTCTTTGAAGATCGAATCATTTTAATTACTTCATCAATGTTAGATACAGCAATATGTAACCCTTCTAAAATGTGAGCTCGTTCTTCAGCTTTATGAAGTTCGAATTTTGTTTTACGAACTAACACATGAATTTGATGTTTTATATAAATACTTAAACATTCTTTTAAATTAAGAATTTTTGGTTCGCCACCTACTAATGCTAAAGTGTTGACACTAAAGTTAGTTTGTAGTTGCGTTGATTTATATAACTTATTTAATAGTACTTCTGGAACTACATCACGTTTTGTTTCAATCATAATTCTGATTCCAGCTCGACTTGATTCATCACGTAAATCAGCGATTCCTGTAATATCTCCAGCTTTAACTAAATCAACAATTTTTTCAATTACATTTTGTTTGTTTACCATGTATGGAATTTCAGTAATAATAATTGCTACTTTACCCATATGTAATTCTTCAATATGATATTTTGATCTAATCGTAACAGAACCACGTCCTGTGTGAAAATAATTATGGATCCCTTGCTCACCAACGATTTCTGCTGCTGTTGGAAAATCTGGCCCATGAATATATTCTTTTAATTCTTCAATTGTAATATCAGGGTTTTTAGCCACTGCAGTAATCGCATCGCACAATTCGTTTAAATTATGAGGTGGAATATTTGTCGCCATCCCAACAGCAATACCACTTGATCCATTAGCTAAAAAGTTAGGAAAGTATGCAGGTAAAACTGTAGGTTCACGTTCGCTACCATCATAATTGTCTACAAAATCTACTGTATCTTTTTCAATATCTTTTAATATATCTGTAGAAATTTTTGATAATCTAGCTTCAGTATAACGCATTGCTGCTGGTGAATCACCATCGATTGAACCAAAGTTACCATGACCATCCACTAACATATAACGTAATGAAAAGTCTTGAGCCATACGTACCATTGTTGAATACGCTGCTGCATCTCCATGGGGGTGATATTTCCCAATAACTTCCCCAACAAGACGTGCTGATTTTTTGTATGGTTTATCGCTTGTCATCCCTAAGCCATATGCAGCATAAAGAACTCTCCGATGTACCGGTTTAAAACCATCTCGTGCATCTGGAAGTGCTCTTGATACAATTACTGACATTGCATAATCTAAAAACGAAGTTTCTAGTTCAGTTGAGATCGAATGTTCCTTAACGATTGATTTATCTAATTGTTCCTGTATTTGCTCAGAGGTTAATCGACCTTTTGATTTAATTATTGCCATATCTGTATAACACTCCTATATTACGCATCTAAATTCTTTACGAATTTAGCATTTCGACTGATGAATTCTTTACGAGGTGTAACATCATCGCCCATTAATAAAGTAAAGTTTCGATCTGCTATTACTGCATCTTCGATCACTACTTGTAATAAAACTCGGTTAGCCGGTTCCATTGTTGTTTCTCACAATTGTTCAGGATTCATTTCTCCAAGACCCTTATAACGTTGTACATTGAAACGAGAATGTCCAAGTTCTTTTTTATATTCATCAAGTTGTTGTTCAGTATAAGCATACTTGAATGATTTTCCAACTGAAAATTTATATAATGGTGGTTGTGCAATATATACATTTCCGTTTTGGATTAATTGAATCATGTAACGATAGAAGAAAGTTAATAGTAAAATTCTAATATGTGCTCCATCAACATCAGCATCAGTCATAATAATAATTTTATTATATCTTAATTTTTCAATATTGAATTCTGATGAAACCCCGGTTCCAATTGCAGTTATCATATAAATAATTTCATCGTTTTGAAATATTTTTTCAGTCTTAGCTTTTTCTACATTGATGATTTTACCCTTCAAAGGTAAAATCGCTTGATACTCTCGTTCTCGACCTGACTTAGCAGATCCCCCTGCAGAATCACCTTCGACAATATATAATTCAGTAACACCTGAATCTCGTGATGAACAATCCGCTAATTTACCAGGTAATGAATTTGATTCAAATGGCGATTTACGTCTTGTTGCTTCACGTGCTTCATGTGATTTTTTACGAGCTTCCATTGCTAACAATGATTTTCTAATAATAATTGTTGCTTCATCTGGATTTTCTAACATATATTTTTCAAAAATATTAGTTACAATCGCATTAACAAAAGGCCGAACTTCGGTGTTACCTAATTTCTTTTTTGTTTGTCCTTCGTATTGCGGATTAGGATGCTTAATTGAAATAATTCCAGTTAAACCTTCAACTACATCATCTTTAGATATTTTATCATCGCCTTCTTTTAAAAACTTGTGTTCAAAAGCATAACGGTTAATAACCTTAGAAACAGCTAATCTAAAACCTTCTTCATGGGTTCCACCTTCAACGGTGTTGATATTATTACAAAATGAATGCAGCGAATTATTATAAGTTTTGTTATATTGAAACGCAACTTCAACCCTAATTGAATAAGTTTCATTAATAGGATGATTTGGAATTCTCACATTATCGGTGATTTCCCCATATACAATATTTTGAATTAACGGTTCTTTACCGGTATTTAAATCTTGAACATATTCTCTAAGTCCGCCTGCAAAATTAAATGCTTCTTGCCGGCCAGTTTCTTCAGATTTAAAGATAATGTTTACGCCTTTGTTTAAATAAGCTAACTCTTTTAAACGATCAACTATTTTTTCTTCATTTCAATCAGATTTTTCCATTATTGTGTAATCTGGATAAAATGAAATTTTAGTACCTTTAAGTTTTTCTGAGGTTCCTATTTCTTTAAGTTTTTCTTTTGGTACACCACCATTATGAAATTCTATAAAATATTCTTTATGATCAATTGAAACTCAAACTTTAAATCAATCACTTAGAGCATTAACAACTGATGCTCCAACCCCGTGAAGTCCACCTGAAACCTTATATGAATTGTTATCAAATTTACCTCCAGCATGCAAAACAGTTAGAACAGTTTCAACACCAGACTTACCTGTTTTTTCATGTAAACCCACTGGAATTCCACGTCCGTCGTCTTCAATTGTAATTGAACCATCTTTACATATAACTAGTGACATGTAACTAGCATATCCACCCATAGCTTCATCGATTGAATTATCTACGATTTCTCATATCATATGGTGCAATCCTTGCACGCCAGTAGATCCGATGTACATCCCTGGCCGTTTTCTTACAGCCTCTAGACCTTCTAAAACTTTTATACTGTCGGTCGTATATGCCGTAGTTTTGACTTTTTTATCTTCCATGTTAAATCATCCTTTGCTTATTGAATTAAGAAGGTTTCATTTAGAACTGTTATTTTGTCGTCGATATGGATTTTTCTTCCTCTACGATTTTCTGGTTTATCATTAATATCAACATTGTTTTCCATTAGAAAAGGTTTAACCATTCCACCTGATGTAACAATGTTTGCTAATTTTAAAAATTGTCCTAAAGTAATGTAATCAGTCGTTATTTTAATTATTTTCATAATTACACCCTCCTATAAACTATATTGATTATATCAAAAAGCATGAAAAACAACATAATTGATTAAAAAATCATATAATATTAACATATTTTTTATAAAAAATAGTCCTGAAACAAGCGCAAACATATGTTTTTTAACAATTTATAAAAATTTAATATAAAATGTGTCATCTGTAAAGATGACACATTAGAAAAGATTTATATTTTAAAATTTACTTTCGAATTATTATTATTCGCTATCTAAACCTAGAGCTCGTCGCAATAAAATATTACCAACTGCATTCTCACTTAAATTATATTTATTCATAATTTTAGCAACCTCGCGTTTAACATCTGGATAAACATATAATTGTAGCGATTGGCGTTTGCCTTTTTTTGCTTTAGAAGCAAATTCTGCCATTAAAGGAACATCAATGCTGTCTCTAATCATTTGTGTATGTGACATAACTTTTGGTGTATTAGTATAAACTGGTTTACTTGAAACCACGGGCTGAGGTGACATTTGTTGTTGGACAAGTTGTGGTTGTGGTTGAGTAATTACTCGTGGCATTTTGGGTTTTACTATTACTTGCTGGGTTTGAACTAGATCATTTTCTAGTTCATCAAATCCCATACTTAGGAATGATTTTTCTTTATTTGCCATTTTTATTCTCCTTTTCCATCATCTGGAACTAACATTCTTGTAGGTATTCCTGAAGATGTTTTTGCGCGTTTGTAATGATAATTTGATTCATCATCAGATCTATTTTTTGAATCATCGTGGGACTCTTCACTATAATTACTTGGCGCTTCAATTATTTGGCTATGGTCGAGCGGTTCTAATTCAACAGTATGGGCCACGTGTCGCGCTGGACTTGAATGTTCGACTTGAACATCATTATCTGTTGGTACAACATATCGTGATGTAGCATTTAAAGCTTCGTGGGTTCTACGACCGGCTCGATGCGGGCAAATAATTCTTTTATCAATATTCATCAATTGAAATATTTCATTAGTTAAATTGTAGTATTCAATTTGACGATCCTTTGTACTTTTATCAACCTTTACAGATAATACTAAAGGTAATTTCTCTCTAGCTATAGCGGTTTCACTCTTAACAGATTGACTAATTCAACTAGCTTCACTAACAACATGAATATTATATTTTCCTAGATTCCTATTAACAAGTTCAATAACATCTTGATGGAGTAAGGTTCTCTTATTAACCCTTGTTGGTATTGCCAACACTTTAATATTAGGATTAATTTCCTTCAATTCACTATTAATAACTTTAACCATACGGATTAAGCCACCAACAGCATATTGGTCTGGATTAAACGGTAACAAGATAACATCGCTCATGCTCATGACCATACTAACTACAACACTCATAAAAGGTGGTGTGTCCACAATAACGAAATCGTAGTATTTATTTAGAAATCTTAACACTCTACGAAATTCATTAGTTTTAATTTCGCCTTTAGCTATTTTAAAATCAACAAAATTAAGATCACTATTACATGGAAGGATATCTAATGCTATACCTTCCTCAGTGTCAATTACATCATCAAATTGAACTGATGTACCATCTTCTTTTTTTGTTCTTGCAATAATATCCAAAACGGTATATTTTAATTTGTCGGGATTTTTACCAAACGATACATAAACATTACCTTGTCCATCAAGGTCAACAATAATAGTGTTGTTTTTATTTTTACTTAATATGGAAGCTACATTTGTAGCTATACTTGTTTTAAGAACACCACCCTTGTTGTTCATAACACTAATAATCATTAGATACCTCCAAATAGCATATTGATAATTTTTAATATAAATTACATAATTTTAAAACTATAGTTTATATTTTAAACAATTATAATAATATAAGTCAAATAAAAAGTTAAAATATAAGTTTTAATTATTTAGTTTTTAAAGTATAACATAAAGTAAAACATAAAGTAAAATAGAACGTATTATATATTTATATATAATACTTTTTATTAATGCTAATGTTGCAAAAATACAAACATTATGTTCAAAAAAATGAAAATAAATAAATAAAAGAATAAAACCAATATATAAAACTTGTTTAATTTTAAATAAAATCTAAATAAAGGGGTTTTAAGCGGCTTTAAGAAATATGACACATAAACTTATTATAAATCTATAAATATGTCTAATATAGAGTCTAATAGGCTTCCTAAGATGGTTATTAAATAGAGATCTACACTCTAATTCCTTACAATACTTTAGTTTCTGCTGAGAACTAGATGTTTCATTAATATTTTTAACATACCTAAATCAAGTTTCTACCGCCAATAGACCTTATATTCATACTAAAGTCTTATTTTTAAGTTTATATACGTAGTATAGTAAATTTATAATTTGATAGCCCGCATCCAAATTTGTCTACCTAAACTGGTGGAAAAGGATCATTTTATGGACTTTTTGGCGAAAATTAGCATCTTTTATCAAAATTCTTTGCGCGCGTACGCGTTAACTAAGACAAAAATATTCATAAAAAACATCATTTAAAAATGTACTAATTATATATAATTAGTAAATATATTTTTAAGTAAAAAATAATATATCGTTAAATAACTGATATATATTGTGAAAAACACCTAAAAAGCATGTATATTTTGGATAATTTTAACTATATGGTTAATTTTTATAAAAATATGTGTTTAAAATATGGTGAATATATTCTAATGATCTTGTTTTATGTAAGGGGCATCTTAATAAAATAGCTAATTTATAACGGAATAATTAATCTCTTATTTTTAACTATGATGTGAAATATGTACTTTTTTTAAAATAAGCTAGTATAAAAAATTAAATTATTATTAGATTTTATTTGAATATTCTAAACAATGATTTGCTATTTCGATTATCTGTTTCAATGTTCCTATTTTTTTAATAAGGGTTCCTAGATGTCTTGTAGAGTTATGTAGTAGGGGATAACATATTTTAATCCGATTCATTACTTTAAAGGGCATCTATATGTCTCTGACGTACCAATAATAGATCAACACTATAATTTAAATACAGAAAATCTTAATAAATCATAATAAAAAGTAATATTTATGCATATTATGACTTAATTTTTGAATTATAAATTAAATTATTATTAATTTATAATGTAATAAATAAATTAAATTAAATGTAACATTACATTATAAATTAATGTATAAATATTAATAAATTAAGTTATACATTAATATAAAAGTAAATTATGATTTAATTTATAAGTCAAAAATATATTAATATTTATATATAAATATTATAATTGAAATTTTAATAAAGTCAAGTGTAATTTACTTTATACGGTAATTTAAAATTTAATTTAACATTAAGTAATAAAAAACATTGATTTTAATTTAAATAATAAAGTGATTTATAAGATGAATTATAAAGTTATAAATAAGTAATTTTTTATTGATTTTAAATTCAAAGTATTTTATATTTAGTTAAGAATATAAATATTTTTCTGTAAATTAATGATCAAAAAAGAACAAAAATACTAGAATAACACCTAAATATAGCTGTTTTTTGCTAGATATATTGTAAAAATACTTTACTAATTTATATTAAAATTAATAAATTTAATATATATATATATATATATTACTTTTATAATATTTGTATTTTTGAAGTACTTTAGTATTCATTAATGCGTATGTACACGCGCGCATAGTGATAAAAACGCTTAAATAACTAAATAGAATGATGTTTGCATTGCGAATGTTGTTTTTTAATATATATAAATATATATTACGATTTCTTTTTATTAGAATGTTTTAATGTTTTGTGTGATCCAAACACTAGGTAATTTAATTAAAAACAGTGCAAATATCCACTTTTGTAATGGAATTCTATGTAAAAATAGCTCATAAAAGACATCTAGTGGTATATAAAAATCGCACTTATACTAGTATAGTTATTTCTTTTTAACACTATTGTATGAATAACCTAGTTATCTATGACATCAGGTGTTAGGTATAATGTTTAACTACTGTTTTCGACATTAACTTAACTTCAATCTAATTAAGGGATTTTTATAAACATATAGTGTACAAAAAAATAAAATTAAACTAAGTTTAATTTTATTCGTGGATTTTCTAAAGATTAATTTTTGTTTAATAAACTCTCATTGGTAAAACTAACTGTTTGAATGATTTATCTTTTGGATCCTTCATTATCAATGGTTTTAATTCTCCATTTAGTTCGAAGTTAATAACTTCACCAGTAAATATTTTTAATAACGAAATTAAGTAGTTAGCGTTTAAGCACACTTTAAGCTGTTTTCCCTCAAATCCTCCTATATCAACATTTTCATTCGAATTTCCCAATTCAAAGCTTTTAAAATAGATATTTATGGCCTTTTCTTGAATATCTAGGTTAACCGTTGGGACTTTATCAACCATAACTAATGCTAAACCTCGCTCTAGAGCTTCAATAAGGGTCCTCTTGTTGATGTTAAATTTTGTTGTTACCGGTTTATTAAATGAACTGAAAACGTTCGGGAAAACGCCTTCTATCATCTTATTGGAAATAATAATGTTATTTATTTTAATAATCATATCGTTTCCTTGAACATAAAAATGAACATTTGACTTTGTATTTATCAACTCTGTTAATATTTTTAATGTATTAACATCAATAATGAATTTAAATTGGTTACCGTTAAATTCTTTTTTTAGATAACTTAGCTTGTAGGAATCACTAGCTGCAATCTCTAAAACATCTTTAATGTGTGTGCTATCGAAGCAAACTCCATTTAAGACTCTAATTTTATCGCTAATGGGTAGTGTAGCGTGACTCACTTTATTATAAGTTTCAAAGATGATCTTCCCATCGATGATTGTTTCTTTAAAATTATCTGTATTAAAATTGATTGATGGATACATATTGTCGTCTTGAATATTTATATTACTACTAAATGTTTCAGTAGTAATTCTTATAACAGATGAATCTACTTGTTCGATTGTAATATCTGTTTCTTTTAATTTACTAATAACGTTTAGTAATAATTTAGCTCTAATTAATATCTTGCCTTGAGAGGTAGTTTTAATTAAATCACTATTATCAATTTTATATTGACCAGAAATTGTTCCATTACTACAAGTTAAGATAATTTCATTTTCTTTGACTTCAAAGAGAATACCTAGAAGAGTGGGGTTAGTTAATATACCACTAATGATATTATTGCAAAATTTTAAAGCCGTGAGTAAAGCACTCCGCTTAATGATTATTTTCATAGTTGCTCCTTATTAAGTTTTTTTAAATTTATTTATTTATTATTATTAGTGCTGTTGTTAACTGTGGGAAAGTGTTTAAATTAAAGTGTTATATATTATATATATAAAGTTTTCCACAATTTATAAACAAAAACAATAATTTTTGAAAGTGGGATAAAATAATAATTTATTTTCTAAAAACATACAAAATCAAAGATTAAAAGTTTATATTTTTATTAAATTATTTTTAGTATTAGGAATAATTTTCGAATTATTTTTAATATCCTTTGTAATGGTGGCGCCAGCTCCAATAAGACAATTAGATCCAATAACTATAGGTGCTATTAAAATTACTCCTACACCTATTTTTGTATTTGTTTTAATAATTGTCTCAAAATAATTTTCAAAATTACTATTAGCTGTTGTAACATTGCACCCTATTTGAACTTTTTGTTCAATAGTTGTATCACCTATAAATGATCGATGATAAATTTTTACATCATTAGCAATAGTAGACCTTGTTATTTCACAATGGCTCCCAACTAATGAATTATTACCTATAACTGTATTGTTACGAATTAAGTTAAAAGGACCAATAAAGGAGTTTTCACCAATGGTTACGTTATTTTTAATTAATGTTGCATTCTGTACCACTACGTTTTTTTTAATAGTAACGTCGTCTTCTAGCACAACACCAGGATATAAAATTACTCCATTACTTAACTTAACGTTATTTCCAATAGTAACTGAGTTAATATCTTTAAAAATAACGCCTTTGTCTTTTCATCTGAGATTATTTTTTAAATCAAACATATTTTATATCATCCTTTATCATTATTATTTTAATTTATTAATTAAATAATATCTAATATTAATGTGTTAAATTGTAAAAAAATTATAATAGAACAATATTTACAAATTGATTTTCTATTTAATAATACGAAATTAAATTATTAATAGACCAATATATCGTGTTTTATTAGAACTTGTCCATTAAGTTAATAATATGTGTTAAATAAGTTGGGTTAATAATGAACTATCAGTTAGATATTGTATTACATTTGTTCTTAATTACATCTTTTCAACCTATTTCTTACTATTTTAACAGATCCTGTATAGAATAAACAACATTTGTACTTAAACGCCCTTAGATAGAGAGAATACCGCTTAGCCAAAGGTACTATATAAAGGTATAGTCAATCCGATTAATATTGCTATAACGAGTATTTGTCCATTAAGTTATAATATAATAAACTTTATAAATTACCGATATAACTATTTTATTTATTTCCTGTAAGGTGTAGAGCTATTATTTTATAAAAAAGAATGTAATTTTATTTTATTCTTACCTTATATAACCTAATTAATACCAATATATGGTAATTTGCTAATAAATATAAGAATAGTTTATAAAAACTTAACTATATGATCATTATCACCTCTATTACAATATTGATGGGGTAATAAATATATAATGTTATTAGTTAATAAACAGCATTACAAAACTTTATATTAAATTAATAATTTATTTAACTAAAACTTAGTAAATATATTTATTTATATATGAATTTGCTTAATAATAAGGTTATTATTAATTATTATACATTATGTTATATAGTTTGTTTTTTACATATTTTGATGAATTGTTTAATTATTATTATATAATGATAACTTAGGAGTTTATATGAAATTTGATGTAATTGTTGTTGGGGGAGGGCATGCCGGCTGTGAAGCAGCTTATTGTCTAGCTAAATTAGGTTATAATATTGCTCTAATAACTTTAAATAAAGAAAGTATAGCCAGTATGCCATGCAACCCATCTATCGGCGGACCAGCGAAGGGAATTGTAACCCGTGAAATTGATGCCTTAGGGGGTTTACAAGGTATAGCTGCCGATTATAGTCAACTACAAATGAAGATACTTAATACATCGAAAGGACCCGGTGTCTGAGCTCTAAGAGCTCAGTGTGATAAAATTGAATATCACAAATTTGTATTAAAAACTTTAATGAATTTTAAAAATATAAATATAATAGAGGCAGAAGTTAGTGATTTAATTATTGATAATAAAAACATCAAAGGTGTAATTATTAATGGTGAAGAAAAAATAACTAGTGAATTTGTAATACTTACAACCGGTACATATTTAAAATCTATAACATTTATGGGAAATGTTCAAAAAAAACAGGGTCCAGACAACTATAAACGAAGTGAAACATTATCTGATACTTTAAAAACCCAAGGTTTTAAATTAATACGTTTAAAAACAGGAACTCCTCCTAGAATATATAAGGACACAATCAATTATAAAGTAATGGAGTTACATCCAGGATCAAATGCTAAATTGTCATTCAGTCATTATAATCAACATTTTATAGATATTGAAAAACAATTGCCTTGCTATATACTTCACACCAATAGTAAAACGCATGAAATTATCGATGATAATTTAAATATGTCCGCTATGTATGGTGGTTTTATAAATGGTATCGGGCCAAGATATTGCCCATCTATTGAGGATAAAGTTGCAAAATTTCATGATAAACCATGACACCAATTATTTATAGAACCTGAATCTGTTCACTTAGATACAATGTATTTGGGAGGTTTTAGTACTTCAATGCCGATAGACATACAAGATAAAATGATACATTCTCTTATAGGTTTGGAAAATTGTAAAATATCGAAATACGGATATGCAATTGAATATGATGCTGTTGACCCCACTCAACTTAAAGTAAGTTTAGAGACTAAATTAATAAATAATTTATATACAGCAGGACAATTAAATGGTACTTCAGGGTATGAAGAGGCGGCTGCACAGGGTTTAATTGCAGCTATAAACGTAAATTGTAAAATTAAAAACCTAGATATTTTTATTCTTCGAAGAAACGAAGCTTACATCGGTGTTATGATTGATGACATAGTTACCAAAGGTGTAACGGAGCCATACCGACTGTTAACGTCTAGAGCAGAACATAGATTATTTTTAAGAAATGATAATGCCGATGATCGTTTACTTTCAAAAGGATATAAATTAGGTTTGATCTGCGAAAATCAATATAACGAATATGTACAAAACAGAGATTTATTATTAAAAATTATAGATAAATTAAAGTCAAAAACTATTGGTCAGGTTCCTGAGCTAAAAAATACTACTAAAAAAACAAATATAACATTATATGATTTTTTGAAAAGACCTGAAATCAAATACAAAGATATCGCTAAGTATTTAGATTTAAATACTAAATTAGGCGAAAACCTAATTATGAAACTAGAAATAATAGTTAAGTTCGAAGGTTACATAAGAAACCAAGAGATAAATATAGCTAGATTAAAATCAGCCCATAATTATTCTCTAGAATGTATTTTAAATTATAAAGATGTTCCTAATTTGTCACTTGAGGCTATAGATAAGTTGAATATTATCAAACCTTACGACCTAGATCAAGCAACGCGTATCAGTGGAATAAATCTAACCGATATTTTTAATATAAAATTCTTTATTGATAAATATAAAAAAGATTTAACTAAGAACAATTAGTTAAATACGGTTCATATGATATAAATATCTATTAAGCTATATACTTTTATAATTAATTGTATAAAGTAACAATACATATTACTTTTCATAACTATATCACTATGGTATAAAAAGTGATAGGATAAATAGATTAGAAGGTAAAAAAATGCAAAAAAAATTAATTGTAGGTTTAGGAAATAAAGGAAATCAATATGAAAAAACACGTCACAATATAGGTTTCGCTACAATAGATTTAATATGTGATTTTTTTAATATTAAGCTTAACGAAACAAATTTCAATGGTAATTTTATAAAAATTAATGTAAATGATTATCAGGTTTTACTTGCCAAACCTATGACTTTGATGAATAATAGTGGTGATTTTGTAAGAGCCATAACTCAGTATTACAAAATATCTAACGAAGATATTTTAATTATTTATGATGATATGGATACGGATCTAGGTAAAATAAGAATTAGAGAAAAAGGTTCATCCGGCGGCCACAATGGGATAAGGGACATAATTAATAAAATGGGCACTTCAGATATTAAGAGAATTAAAGTTGGAATAGGCCACGCACCAAATAAACAATCGATTAATTTTGTTTTAGGAAAATTTTCACAAGAACAAAAAAAACTTGTTGATCAAGCAAGTATATTAGCTAAAGAAGCTGCGATTGATTTTGTCGATGTAGAATTCAATGCTTTAATGAGTAAGTATAATAAGAGATAATGTTTACTAAAAAATATATTGCTGCAATATCAGGGGGTCCTGATTCAATGTCGATGCTTGATCAACATCGAAATGAAATTGAAGCTGTAGCAACTGTCCACTATCACAAACGAACTGATGCAGATAAGGATGTCGCCTGCGTTATACAATATTGTAATAATAATAATATCCCTATTCATATTCTAGATGTAACACAGCAAATGTACGATAATATCGATAATAATAATTTCCAGACCAAAGCAAGAATTATAAGATATAATTTCTTCAAAGAGGTTTGTACTATTTATAATAATTACAATGTGATTATTGCCCATAATTACGACGATTTTATGGAAACAGCTTATTATCAAAGGAAGAGACATTCTAGAGCACTCTTTTATGGCATCAAAGATAAAACAGAAATTGATGGAATGAAAATTTATCGTCCTTTAATTAATTTACGCAAGTCTACTCTAAAAAGATATTGTGATGAGAAAAAAATTCCATATGCTATTGATAGTACTAATACTTCTGATGATTACGACCGTAATAGAATTAGAAAAATTATTGGTTTGTGATCAACAGAAGAAGTTTGTGAATTTAAACAGGAAATAAATAAGTACAACAAGAAAAATAAGAAATTATTAGATTTATCTATTTCTACTTATATAGAATGAAAGAAGCTTAAATATAGTAAGGAATATTTTGAAAACGCTGATATCAATATAGCTTATCAACTGATTTACCGATATTATCGTGAGAACGATATCACTAATATTTCTGCTAATAAAATAACCCAAACAATAGATTTTATTAAGAAAGGTAAACCTAATGCTATTTATAGAATTACAAATGAGTTAGGAATATCGAAAAAAGATAATATAATAAGTATAATAAATCAAGACGTAGAGGAATAATTATGACTAATTCAAATGAACCCAAATCAACACTAAAACTATCAAAAATAATAGATCGTTTCCAATTGAACGTTATCATTAACAAAGATAAGGTAGAAGGACGAATGATAAAGGCAACAGGAATAGACCGTGTAGGGTTAGAATTAACTGGTCAAACAATCTATAAGGATTTATGGTCAATAGTATATTTTGGTAGCAAAGAATTCAATTATTTAAAAAGCTTAGATGAAAAAACAAAAATAGAAAGAGTTAGAAATATTTTTAGCCTTGATCCACCAGCAGTTATTCTAGGAGGTTCTTTTCTAGAACGTAAGTGTGTTAAAAAAGTTGCTCGTGAATGCAATGTGCCTTTAATAGAAACTAATTTATCATTATGTGAATTAGAATTTACTATTGCAAGCTACATAACAGAAAAATTAGTACATAGTGAAATGCATCATGGAACATTAATAAGTGTAAGTGGAATAGGTGTTATTCTAACGGGTAAATCAGGTGTAGGTAAGTCTGAGGCGGCTATTGAATTAGTTAAGAAAGGCCACATGTTTATTGCAGATGATGCTGTAATGGTTAGCCGCCTAGGAAATAGATTAATTGGACGTCCAGCACATGCAACAAAGAATTATATTGAAGTACGAGGACTAGGAATTCTAAATTTTGTAAGAACATTTGGAATTTCATCACTTATGACAAGTACACAAATTAAACTTGGTATTGAATTAATAAAAGTTGCGGACGATGAAAAATTTCCGTTTGAACGTTTAGGGAGAAAACTACAATACAAAAATATTGATGGAATTCAATTACCTTATTATAGTATTCCAGTTGTACAAGGTAGAAAAATAGGTGATATCATTGAAACTGCTATTACAGATTTTAAACTTAAAGATTCAGGCTACAATTCAGCTGATGCTTTTGATGATCAGATACGAAGAGAAAGGATCAAATAATGGATTTTTTGTTAAATACAGCATCTGAATGAAACACCTTAAGAGAACCTGGCGATCCGTTTGCAATTGCTTTCCATATGGGAACATACGGAGTTCACTGATATTCAATAACTTTTTTGTTAGGCTTTTTTTTCGCAGTTGTTATTGCTTCATACAAACTTAAAATGTATTATAAAGTTTCATATGATCCAACTTTTTATTACATTATCTTTTGTATTCCTGTTTCGATTCTAGGTGCGAGAGTTTGATCGTGTTTTATCGGTGACGCTCTATGAGCAAGTTTCTTTAATTTTGGTACCGGAGGACTCGCGATTCAAGGTGGAGTGATTGCAGCGTTAATACTAGGTGCTATATTTTTTCCATTAATACTAAGGAATCCAAAATATCACGTAAGGGTGCAAAAAGACGGGGAAGTTCATATTTGTCAACCAAGCATTTGGGTTTATGCTGATGCTATGGCTATGATGATATTGTTTGGTCAAGCAATTGGCCGATGGGGTAACTTTATGAACGGAGAAGTGTTTGGTCAAATGATAGCGGGTAGTGCCACGGGTAATGATATATCAGCTATTGCAACACACGGACCAAATGATTTAGGATGATTACACGTTATGATGCCAAATGTTTATAATCATATGATGTATACTGGATCTTCAGGATTCGCTACTACAAATCATGGAGCAACTGAGTCATCTTTCGCTATGATACAAGGAGCTTACTACCAACCATTATTTTTATATGAATCATTTTTAAATGTCGTTTTATGAATTGTTATTTACTGAACTTTATCTCTATGCAAGGATGTTAAATTAGGTGTGATGACTTTTGCCTACTTCATTATTTATGGAATAGTTCGGACAACGATGGAATCAATGCGAGCCGCCCCTTTTCAATTTGAATCCACCTTTGTTTTAAATGGTATGTTACTAGCCATTGGTATTATCGGCGTCGGACTAACTCAATGATTTTTCCCAAATAATAGAAATTTTAAAGTTTGATATTTTATTTATGCTAACATTCATTATTATGTTATTAAAATACAATCTATAATTACTCGAATAAAAGTTAAAAATCCAGAAAAAAAATATTATGGATTTAATAAAATTCCTACATTCGAACGTGAATTAGGAGATAAAATTTATTATTTTGAAAGATAATTTAAACCAGTATAATAAAACCCGTTGATTGCAATCAACGGGTTTTATTATACTTTAAACATCATTTTTACTAAATGATTACTTAAATCCATTTACTTAAAATCCATTTACGATTACAATAATTTTGATGGATAACAAAATAAATTATTATGAAGTTTTAGGACTTGATGAGTCTGCATCGGTAACAGACATAAAGCAAGCTTATCGAAAATTAGCAATG